>NZ_JAPZSR010000113.1:0-16006 GCF_027531875.1 Microcystis sp. LE19-84.1B
GCTCTCGCCCTACTTAGGGTGATCAGCAAACCTGATCGATCGGAGGGCGCAAGCTTTGCGCCCCTACAGTAACGGATTTTGTCCACAATGTAGGGGCGAACTGCGTTCGCCCAAAAGGTACATTATCAAAGCGCAAGTCCCTAAGCTGTACTGAATTTAAACTGCTTAAAAGTTGAGTAGGGAGGCACAATTATTTGTAGGATGGGTTAGGGGTAGCGTAACCCATGCGGGCGTTGGGTTTCATGCTTCAACCCAACCTACCTTCTATTGATACGAAAATCATCTCTAAAATCCTAGAATTGCTTCTTTTTCCCATATTTGATAATTTTGCTAGATGTAACCAATTAAAGATAGAGTTAGTATCTCAACAAAATTTTTACCCTGATTTGACCTTTATTCACGAGCCAACAGGAGCTAAGTTTGCTGTGGATAGAAATTACTGTTAATGAGGAGAGTGTTTAGTGAAGTTAACGCCACTTGTGCCACCGATTAAGTGTCAAGGAATTAAAACTAAATTGGTAAAAGATGTTAAAAATATTGTGTCTGATCTGAGCTTTGGGCGTTGGATAGAACCCTTTTCTGGATCGGGAGTGGTGGCTTTTAATATTAATCCGAAAAAGGCTTTACTTGCGGACACCAATACTCATATTATACAGTTTTATAATAATCTAAAAAATCAAGTTATTACCAGTAAAACTGTGAAGCTTTTTTTGCAAGAAAATGGTCAAGTTCTTAAGGAACAGGGAGAAAGTTATTATTATCAAGTACGAGAAAGATTTAATCAAGCTCCTAATTCTCTAGATTTTTTATTTCTCAATCGCTCCTGTTTTAACGGCGTGATGAGATTCAATCGGAAGGGACAGTTTAACGTACCTTACTGTCATAAATCAGAGCGATTTTCTCAAGCATATATTACCAAAATAGTTAATCAAGTTATTGCCATAGAAAATATTCTTATTAAAACTGATTATAATTTTCAAGTTGCTGACTTTCGAGAGACTTTATCTGATTGGCAAAAAACAGATTTGATCTATCTCGATCCTCCTTATTTAGGGAGACACGCCGATTATTTTAACTCTTGGTCTGAAGAGGATGAAGATTGTTTGGTGACTATTTTAAAGGATATTTCTTGTCGGTTTATTTTTTCCACTTGGCACAGTAATCAGTTTAGAAGCAATCCTTTAATTAAAAAAAATTGGAGTGCTGATCAGTTTTATATCTATACTAAACAGCATTTTTATCATGTTGGTTCCACAGAAAAATTACGTCATCCGATCACCGAAGCACTCATTACTAACTTTAACATTCCCTTGTTGCCAGAGCGAGAAACTGATTTGCAACAACTGTCATTATTCCCATCGACAGCAGAAAATGAGGGAGTGAGAACAGTCTAGAAGATGCCTAGTTGCTAATTCTCACTCCTTACTATTTATCCTTGGCTTTGGCGCAGATGGTCGTTAATTTGACGTTTACGCTTTTCTTGGGGGGTAGTGCTAGTAATTTCGCCAAAATCTTCGCTACTCATGGAAAGATGGGACATTATCTTTCTTTTGCGCTCTTTAGCAGTTAATTCCGGTGAAGGAGTTACCGGCGGCGGCACTGCCACGGGTTCCGCTACCACCGGAGGAGTTTCCACAATTGGCAGCGGTTTTTTGGGAATATAGTCAGCACCAGTGGTACTTCTGGAGAGATGATCGAGAATGCGCCGTTTGCGATCGTCAGTAGCCATAAAAATCTTTGCCAGTCTAGTGTGAACTTTTGTAACTATCACCCATTGTCAAACATCCCCATCTCCTTGAGAAGTCAAGGGAGATTTTATTTTCAGCGATTGAAGACATATAATAACCTGCGATCGCATTTATCTGGCCGTGGAACTGGGGGTCTTCTCGCCCAAGGTGATAAGATAAAAAACTAAGTCTTTGAAAATATGACAAAGGATTTATCTATCATGACACCCTCTTTAGCTAACTTTCTCTGGAGCCTTGTTTTAGGTGCGGTTATCGTCCTGATTCCTGCCACTATCGGTTTGATTTTCATCAGTCAATACGACAAGATCAAACGCACTTAATTTAATCTAACTCTAAATGCCCAGACGGATTCCTCTGGGCATTTTAGCTAATTTTGGAACTGGCAAGAGCGATCGCACCGACTACCCGATATCCCTCTGTGCGTAAAACCTGCACAGCTTCCTCGATCGTGGTTCCTGTGGTATAAATATCATCAATTAAGAGAATCGGCACTGATTTCGGTAAATTTTTCCCCAGTTGAAAAGCCGCTTGCATCGTCTTTTTTCTCTCCTCGGCTGCCATACTAAATAAAGCTGCCGTGTTCTTAATCCGAATTAATCCGCGACTAGCCAGAGGATAACCGGTTAAACGACAAAAACCTTCGCCAATGACTTCTGCTTGATTAAAACCCCTTTCCTTTAACCTTTCTGGATGGAGAGGGATAGGAATCACCGTCAAACGTTTATCGGTGAGGGGAGGACGCAGCAGCCAAGTTTCCCCCATGCAACTGCCTAGCAAAGAGCCGAGAGCGGGATGGCGATCGTATTTCATTTTAGCGATCGCCTGTTTTAATTTACCTTCATAGCGTCCCCAGATAAACAGGGGAATAGAACCACGCCAGAGAAAAAGCGGGTTATTCTGACGATAGGCCTGTAATTGTCGCCCACAATCACGGCAAAGCTCTCGATCGCTTTGCCGTTGACAGAGAGGACAGGGAGACTTAAGAAATAAAGCGAGAAAAGGTTCGAGCATGGGAAGCGAAAGTTTTAGCTAGATGCTGATTTCCATCGTCAAAAACGGTCAAATAATGGGGATTACTCCGCTCGATCGAAAGACTGATTCCTTGCGCTCCTTCGGACTCTAGATCTTGGAGATAACCCCCCTGATGCTGTTCTGCTTCCTCAAAAGAAGCAAAGGGACCAAAATAGTAGGTACAGTGGGGATAAAGGGAGGTAATTTTCAGCCACCAAGGTGTATTATCGTCAGAAATTTTATTTGTCTGCAAGAAAGATAAAATCATGTTCTGGTATTGATAGGGTACAGGGATTGCAGGAATTAAGGATAGGTTTGAGGAACTTTGCCCCTATAATTCCGATTTGCTGGCCAAAAAGTCGAGCTTTTGGCCAAAGAGAGTCTTTTTATCGTATTAGATTAACAAGGGGATCGGTGGCAAAATCGAAAGAGATTCTAAAAATTCTCCTCGCCCAAGGGGAAGCGGATCGAGATAGGATAGTAAAAAGTTTTTTTGTAGAAAGCTAAGGGGATCAGATAACTATGAGCCAGATCACAGACACAGATAAGAGTCTTGAGGCGATGAAGAAGTTTGCCGAACAGTACGCTAGAGGTACAAATACTTACTTCTGTAGCGATCTCTCGGTGACAGCGGTAGTAATTGAGGGATTAGCGCGTCATAAGGACGAATTAGGCGCTCCTTTATGTCCCTGTCGTCACTACGAAGACAAAGAAGCGGAGGTAAAAAATACTTTTTGGAATTGTCCCTGTGTACCGATGCGGGAACGGAAAGAATGTCACTGTATGCTATTTATTACCCCCGATAACGAGTTTGCTGGGGAAGAACAGGTAATTTCCCTCGACTATATCCAAGAAGTCCGCGAATCGATGAGGGGGCATTAGTATAGGGTAATGACAGCCAGCGCTTTTGGGCAAGGAATCGACGAATTTAATCGCCAGCAATTCTATGCTTGTCATGATACCCTAGAGGCTTTGTGGATGGAGTCCGCAGAGCCTGAAAAAACCTTTTATCAAGGCATTTTGCAGATTGCTGTCGCTTGTTACCATCTAGAAAATAATAACTGGCGCGGGGCGGTAATTCTTTTGGGAGAAGGGGTGAGACGTTTACAACACTATCAACCCGATTACGAGGGTATCAACGTGACGCACTTGGTGGGGGAGAGTTTGGATCTATTAAACTTTTTACAGAATCTCGATCCCCAAGCTTTACCGGCAGTGCTAGAAGCGATGAAAAGCAATCAGGAACATCCTCATCCCCACCTCGATCGATCTATCTGTTCTCTGCCGAAAATCCTCAAAAGTCATCCCGTCCTCTAAACAGCTAGATTAGTTAGTCAATACAATTACCGCTAAGTAGGTGGATGTTAAAAATTGTCAGCACCCCCCTTATCAAGGGGGGATAAAAGGGAGGATAAAAGGGGGGATAAAAGGGGGGATAAAATACTCTATTTATAGGTGAGATTTCTATGAGAGCAAGATACACAAAAATCAGAGGATGGCTAGTTGCCCTCGTTTCTACTAGCTTAGTTATGGGATTAGGTACTTCTCCCCTAGTCAAGGCACAGCAGAATATTGTACCAGGTAATGCCATGACAGTGCGATCGGATATTCAGGAGGCAAACTCAAAAACGGGGGTAATTACTGCGCGGGGTAACGTACAAGTGTTCTATCCTGCCCGCAAAATGCAGGCCACTTCTGCCCAAGCTCAGTATTTTAGCCGCGAACGTCGTTTAGTGATGACGGGTAACGTTTATGTTTTGCAGGAAGGCAACAGTATCCGCGCCGAAACGATGACTTATCTAGTCGATGAGGGCAGATTTATCGCTACTCCCCAAACCAGTCAGCAGGTGGAGTCAATTTATTTAGTCAAAGATAACGAAACTTCCCCCCAACCAGCAGCCTCCCCGACACCCGCACCCCTACCTTCCCCTTCCCTCCCCGCTGCCCCAATTATTAACCCGCAGTGATGGGGAATCAGGAGACTCCGAGACGGGAGGAGATAGGGTGATAGGGTTTTGGGGTGATAGGGTGATGAGACAGCTTCCCCACGTCCCCACGTCCCCACTTCCCCATTTCCCACGTCCCCACTTCCCCATCACCCCACTTCCCCATCACCCCACACCCCACACCCCAACACCGGATAAAGATGACTTTAGTATTAGAAAATATCCATAAATCCTACGGTAAAAGGCTCGTGGTTAACCGGGTGGGTATTACTGTTGCCCCGGGGGAAATTGTCGGGTTATTAGGGCCAAATGGTGCGGGGAAAACCACAACTTTTTATATCGCCACGGGATTAATTAAACCGAATCAAGGGCGCGTTTGGCTCGATCAAAAAGAAATTACTAAATTACCCCTTAATCAAAGGGCGCGTCTGGGGATTGGCTATCTGACGCAGCAGGCCAGTATTTTTCGTTATTTAACTGTATCAGAAAATATTCAGTTAGCCCTAGAACAGTCGGGAGTTCCCTTTTCCCAACGGGCAAATCGTCTCTATGATTTATTAAAAGAATTTCGCCTCGATAAGATTGTTGGCACTAAAGGCGCTTACGTTTCCGGAGGAGAAAGAAGAAGGACGGAATTAGCTCGCGCTTTAGCGGTGGGAGTCAACGGACCAAGATTTTTATTATTAGATGAACCTTTCGCCGGAGTAGATCCGATCGCTGTATCTGAGATTCAAGCGATGATCGCTGGTTTAAGGGATCGTCAGATGGGAATTTTAATTACCGATCACAATGTGCGAGAAACTTTGGCTATCACTAATCGGGCTTATATTATGCGCGAAGGGCAGATTTTAGCGGCGGGAAGTGGCGAAGAACTGTATAATAATCCTCTGGTGCGTCAGTATTATTTGGGTGATAATTTTTTCAGATAATTGTTATTAATAAAAAATCGCTACATTATATCATGAAAGTTAGCAATTGGCAAGGAAATTTAAGTAGAATACCCGGATTTACCATCTTAGACCGCTATATTTTTGTCGAGTTATTATTGCCCTTTCTATTTGGTATGGGTTTATTCACTTCTTTGGGAGTGGCGATCGGGACTTTATTTGATTTAGTGCGACGGATTACTGAATCGGGTTTACCTTTTACTTTGGCCCTAAAAATTCTCTTATTAAAAATGCCAGAGTTTATTGTTTTAGCCTTTCCCATGTCGATACTTTTAGCAGCTTTAATGGCCTACAGTCGTTTAGCCAGTGATAGCGAATTAATTGCTTTTAAAAGTATTGGAATTAGTGTTTATCGCCTAATAATTCCCGCCATTGTGCTAAGTTTAATAGTGACGGGATTAACCTACGTTTTTAATGATTATGTGGCTCCAGCTGCCAGTTATGAAGCTAATGCTACCATGACGAAAGCTCTGCGACCAAATCGCAAGTCTTTTATTGAAGATAATATTATTTATCCTGAATACGGCAAAGTGCGGCCACCGGATGGAGGGGAAGCGCAAACGGTATTAAGAAGGTTATTTTATGCCGAAAGATTTAACGGTCAAGAAATGTTAGGGTTAACCATTCTCGATCGCACCCAGCCGGAAGTTAATCAAATTATTACCTCAGAATCAGCTTCTTGGAATATTGAAAAAAATATCTGGGATTTTTATAACGGCACAATTTATCTAATTGATCCTAATGGTTCCTATCGTAATATTGTCCGCTTTCAACATCAACAATTAGCCCTACCTCGTACCCCTTTAGATTTAGCTTTTCGAGGCCGAGATGGTTCAGAAATGACCCTCAGACAAGCGCGGGAATACTTAGAAATACTGCAATTAAGTGGCAATCCCACCAAAATTAGAAAACTACAGGTTCAAATCGAGCAGAAAATATCTTTACCCTTTGTTTGTTTAGTTTTTGGCATGATTGGGGCAGCCTTGGGATTGCGTCCCCAAAATTCTAATAAAGCCACCAGTTTCGGTATTTGTATTGTTCTAATTTTCTCCTATTATCTCCTATCTTTTGTCACCAGTTCCTTAGGTATTGGCGGAGTTTTAACCCCCTTGATGGCCGCTTGGTTGCCCAATATTTTAGGATTAACTGCTGGGGGGATTTTGTTACTTCAATCAGCTAAGTAATCGAGGGTTAGCGGTGGGAATAAAAATTGATAATCATCAAATTTCTAGGGCTAATTTGTATAAACGACTGCGGGATAAATTAGTAACCTGTGCTAATTGTCTGCTGGCTTGCGATCGACTAACTCCCCGTTCTATAATTTGTTTTAATTCCTGTTTTAATTCCTCGTCGGATAATTGGATATTATCGGCCTGATCGTTGCCCATAACTACGAGCGTAAATTCTCCTTTAGGAGTTTTATTCTCCCGATATAAATTAATCGCCTCGTCGATAGTTCCTCGCCAAATTTCTTCGTAAAGCTTGGTTAATTCCCGACCTAAAACTATCTTTCTTGTGAGTCCACAAGTTTCGCGTAAATCCTCTAAAGTCTTAATAAGTTTGTGGGGAGCTTCATAAAAAACCATCGTTCTTGTTTCAGTTTTTAAACTCTCTAAGCGCTCTTGTCTCAGCTTTGCCTTACCCGGAAGAAATCCTTCAAAACAGAATCTTTCCGTGGGTAATCCCGACACCGCTAAAGCAGTAATTACCGCCGTTACTCCGGGGATGGGAACCACTTCGATATTAGCTTCTATACAAGCTTTAATTAACTCATAACCCGGGTCAGAAATCCCCGGCATTCCCGCATCAGTAACCAAGGCGATATCCTGACCTTGGCTGAGAATATTTAATAACTCATCGAGACGGGAAAGGCGATTATGTTCATGGTAACTAATTTGAGGGGTTGAAATATCAAAATGCTGTAATAATTTGCCGGTGTGTCTGGTATCTTCGGCAGCAATTAGAGAGACTTTTTTGAGGGTTGCCAGGGAGCGGAAAGTCAGATCGTCTAAATTACCGATCGGCGTTCCCACCACATATAATTTACCGAGATTATTCATAAATTGGCTAAAAATAGGCTATTTAGTCGTCTTTTCAGTGATCAGTACCCAGTAAACGGTAGGCTGACGACTGATAACCGATCACTGATCAGACTGTCCACTAAAAACTCATAAGTAGGGAGGCACAATTATTTTTAGGATGGGTTAGCGGTAGCGTAACATGAGCGAGCGTTGGGTTTCATGCTTCAACCCAACCTACGTTCATCTTATATTTAATTCCACCCACCCACTTATCTGATCACTGATCACTGATAACTGCTCACTGATAACTGATAACTGATAACTGATAACTGAGAACCGATCGCTTTTCTCTGTTCAGGGATCACTCAAATAGGGTAAAGTAGGTCAAGGTATGCTAACCCTGTTATTGCATTAATCTAGTCTAAGGAGAACGTCTTAGTAATGTTAACCCTAAAAATCGCCGTTTATATCGTTGTTTCCTTCTTTGTCTTACTTTTTATCTTTGGCTTCCTTTCCGGCGATCCTACCCGTAACCCCGGACGCAAAGACTTTGAGTAGAAGACAATTATCAAACTGGTTCTAGGGTAGAGACACAGGGAACAAGTTATTGAACTTTCCCTGTCTCCCTAGAAATAATGATCGTGGTAGTATCATTGAGGTTCGCTCGTCCTCTATTTCGATCGCCGACTCGTGCAGTCATGTCTTTTTTTCTCTTAGCTGTTGAACCACCTGCCCTAATTAATACTGTAGCTGAACCGGAAACGGAGGAGCGCCAAGTTTCTGAAAATAGTCCCACGTCTGTAGTTCCCCTCCCTGTCACCCCAGCACCTCTAGAGGCAAAAAAGCCTTCAGAAGAGAGCGTTTCTATTCCCCTCACCGTCACTCCACCCCCGGAAACCGTCGAGGTAAAACCCTTGGTTCCCGATCAGGGTATTCCCCTCAAACCATTACCTAGCAGTGCGGGTGATGCGGCAGCTTTAGGAAAACCCCTTTCTGTTCAGAATTCTCCACCCCCCGCAGCCGTTGGTGTCACCATTCATCCCGAAACCGAGATAGTTTCAGGATTAAATCAAAAAGCTCTTAACCAGAAAAATGGCTCAACTCGGCTATTAGTGCGGAAAAAAGGCGAAAAAACCAGCCAAGAATACTTTATTTCCCTCAATAACAGCCTAGCTCAGTCCGCTAATCCAGAAGAGGAAAGACCCCTAGAATTAGTGGCCGATGAGCAGGAATTTGACCAAAATCGGCAGATTATCACCGCTAGAGGTAATGTCACCCTGCGTTTTGCCCAAAGTGTACTAACAGCCGATCGCTTACAGATTAATCTTCCCGAAAAGTTAGCGGTAGCGGAGGGCCAGGTAATCCTAACCCGGGGAGATCAAATCCTGCGCGGCGATCGCTTTGAATATTATTTCGTCCAGGATAGCGGTGTGGTATTTAATGCTAATGGGGAAATTTTTCAACCCAGCACCGCTAGGGATTTAGGACAAACGCTGCCCACGGATGTGGGGGCCAGTAGTTCTTTTGGAACCCTAACCGATCGTTTGGCATTAAATCAACCCTTGCAGAGAATCACGACGGGAGAGGGTTTTCAATTTGTCGTCGGGGGACAGGATCCCAGTCGGCGCGATCGACAGAATATTAATAGTCCGTCGGGGGGAACGATTAATCGTGTCCGTTTTCAGGCCGAGCGCTTGAATTTTGATGGTAAGGTGTGGAATGCCACTAATGTGCGTCTGACGAATGACCCTTTTTCCCCTCCTGAATTGGAAGTTCGGGCCAATTCCGCCACTTTTCGCAGTACCGGCCCCTTTACCGATGAGTTGCGGATGAGTAATTCCCAGTTGGTTTTCGATCAACGGGTAGTGGCACCCACTTTTATTAATAGTCTTACCTTCGATCGCCGTCGTCGTCGTCCTTTTTTAATTGCCCCAGGCTATGATGGGGAGGATCGGGGCGGATTTTTCGTAGAAAGTCCCCTAACTTTAGTGGAGACACCGAAGACTCTTTTTGAGTTGACACCGCAATATTTAATTCAAAAAGTCCTTAATCCCGATGCTTTTCCCTCAGCTAACCCCGGAGGTGGCGAAGTTTCACCCCTTAGTCCGAAAGCTTTTGGTTTATTGGGGAATTTTGCCACTAATTTTGGTGAGCGCTCGTTTTTTCAGGCAACAGCTTCTTTTTCTAATTTAGATTTGGAACAGATCGAAAATAGTGTTCGTTCTAAGATTCGCTTTCAACAGACGATCGGACAGTTGCAGGACCCCTATCTGCTCAATGTGGAGTACAATTATCGCGAGCGTCTCTTTAACGGTTCTTTAGGGTTTCAGACGGTTAATAGCAGTTTTGGGGCAATTTTGACCTCACCGGTGATTGTTGTCCCCAATACGGATATTAGACTCAGTTATCAAGCTTCTGTTCAGAATGTTAACGCACCCACCGATCGCAGTAATCTCTTAGCAGCCAATGCAACGGATAATGTGACTAATTTAAGTCGTTTTCAGGGTGCTGTCTCCCTCAATCGCAGTTTTTTACTCTGGTCTGCCCTTACTTTACCACCGACTCCCGACCAAGGTTTAAGATTTTCTCCCGTTCCCGTTCAACCCTATATTGCTCTTGTCACTGGTGTCACCGGTGTCACCAGTTATTACACTAATGGAGAGACGCAAAATTCCGTCACGGGAACCGTGGGATTATTAGGACAGTTTGGGCGTTTTTCCCGCAATTTTCTCGACTATACCGGGTTTAATATCAGTTTTAGTCAGGGTTTAGTTAACGGACAATCACCCTTTTTCTTCGATCGCTTTGTTGATCAACAAACAATGTCCTATGGTATAACTCAACAGGTATATGGTCCGATTCGTGTGGGTTTCCAGAGCATTTATAGTATCGATCAAGCGAAGGAAATCAGTACAGAATATTTTCTCGAATGGAGTCGTCGCACCTATAGTTTAATTTTGCGCTATAACCCCGTGCTGCAGTTGGGAATACTCAACATCCGCGTGTCGGATTTCAACTGGACAGGCAACCCCGGCTATTTTGAGGGTAGCGATGTCCGTCCGGTGGTGGATGGAGTAACCCGTTAAGACTACATGGGAGGGTGAATTATGAATTATGAATGATGAATTATGAATTATGAATTATGAATTATGAATTATTGTGTAAGATGGTGATCGCACTAGAACGCCCACCCTACTCCAATAGAAAGGCTAGAGATGACTACTACTCTTGAAAGCTTACAGGAATTTATTGATTTTTGTCAACAGCATATTACTGGCAAAGAAAGGAAAGAAGCTCAGATTTTCCTAGACCGTTTCTTTCGAGCTTTTGGTCATAAAGGTGCGTTAGAAGCGGGTGCAACCTATGAGGAGGCGATTACTAAAGGTAGCAAGAAAGGTAAAACGGGATTTGCTGATTTAGTTTGGAAACCTCGTGTTTTAATTGAAATGAAAAAGCGAGGAGAAGATTTAAGTAAACACTATCCCCAAGCTTTTGAATACTGGAGTCGATTAGTTCCCAATCGCCCTCGCTATGTCTTATTATGTAATTTTGATCAGTTCTGGATTTTTGATTTTGATCTTCAAATAGATGAACCGGTAGATCGAGTAAATCTCAACGATTTAAAAAATCGGGTGAGTGCCTTCAATTTTATGGAAGTAGGGAATCGTACCCCTATCTTTCAGAATAATCAAGTCGAGATTACAGAAACGGCAGCGCGGCGCATGGGTGAGTTATTTCAACTATTAAAAAAACGCGGTCATAAAAGCGGTTTTGATGAGTTGACGGCCCAGCGATTTATTTTACAGTGTGTTTTGGCAATGTTTGCGGAGGATCGAGGATTGTTACCAAGAGATTTATTTATTTCTTGTGTACAAGAATGTCTAAATGGTGGCAATTCCTATGATGTTTTGGGGGGATTATTTCAACAGATGAACCAACCCGGAATTACCCCCGTTGGTAAGTATCAGGGAGTGGATTATTTTAATGGGGGACTGTTTAGTATAATTCATCCAATTCAATTAACTAATAAAGAATTAGAGTTTCTGGATGTGGCGGCGCGTCAGGATTGGAGTAAGATCCGTCCTGCAATTTTTGGTAATATTTTTGAAGGGACAGCTAATGCTGAAGAACGTCATACTTACGGGATGCACTTTACTTCAGAAGCGGATATTATGAAAATTGTTCGCCCAACTATTAGCCGTTACTGGGAGGAAAGAATTGAGCAAGCTGGGACGATTGGGGAGTTAAATACACTTCAGTTAGAATTACAGCAGTATAAGGTACTTGATCCTGCTTGCGGTTCGGGTAATTTTCTCTATGTTGCCTATCAAGAATTAAAGCGCATTGAACAGTTATTAATTGAAAAGATTGCTGAACGTCGTCGTTCTGCTAGTGACCAATTACAGATTAGTTTTGTTACACCTAAACAGTTTTATGGAATGGATATTAATCCTTTTGCTGTAGAATTAGCGCGGGTGACTTTAATGATTGCCCGGAAGGTGGCGATTGATAAGTTTAATTTGACGGAAGCTTCTTTACCTTTGGATACTTTGGATAGTAATATTATTTGTGCTGATGCTTTGTTTACGGATTGGCAAAAAGCAGACGCAATTATCGGTAATCCTCCATTTTTGGGAGGTAAACACATGAGATTAAATCTCAGTGATGATTATGTTAATAGAGTGTTTGGAAGGTTTTCTGAGGTTAAAGACTCGGTTGATTTTTGTTCCTATTGGTTTCGTCTAGCACATAATCAATTAGATGAGAAAGGAAGAGCGGGTTTAGTCGGAACTAATTCTATTAGTCAAGGGAAAAGTCGTGTAGCGGCGTTGGATTATATTACTCACAATGGTGGACACATTCATGAGGCGATTTCTACTCAGCCTTGGTCTGGTGAAGCTAATGTTCATGTTAGTATTGTTAATTGGAGTAAAATTGAACCAGTAAGTTATTATTTAGATAATCATCAAGTTTCTCAGATTAATTCTTCTTTAAAAGCGACTGTAGATGTCTCTAAATCTCCGCGATTAAAAGCTAATCTTAATCAATGTTTTCAAGGAGTGATTCCTGTTGGTAAAGGTTTTCTGGTTAGTGAAAAACAAGTTAATGAATGGATTAAACAAGAGCCTAAAAATACAGATGTCCTCAAGTTGTTTTCAATGGGAGCAAATCTAGCCCAAAATCCTCACGGTAAGCCAGAACGCTGGATTATTGATTTTAATGATATGAGTTTAGAGGATGCTAGTGAATATAAACTACCTTTTGAGCATATTAAAGTAAATGTTAAGCCAGAAAGAGAGATAAATCGGATGAAAGTCAGAAGAGAGAATTGGTGGAAGATGGGATCAAATGCTTCAATAATGAGAGAATATATTGTTAAAAAATCGTTTTATTTTGCTGTCCCAGAAGTTTCCAAATGGGCAGTTTTTGTCCCTTGTCCCTGTGATTGGCTACCAGGTAATAAAACTAAAGTAGTTGCTTCCGATGATTATTATATCTTAGGTATTCTTTTATCTAACATTCACCGAACTTGGATGCACACCCAAAAATCTACACTTGAGGACAGAACAGCCTACACCCATAACACCTGTTTTGAAACCTTCCCTTTTCCTCAGAAACCTTCACAGGAACTTGTCGAAAAAATCCGTAAAACCGCCGGGGAATTACACGAATACCGCAGTCAACAGATGGAAAAAAAACAATGGGGAATCACCAAACTATATAACCAATTTTTTAACGAACCCAGTAGCCAACTGTATCAACTCCATCAGAAATTAGATAAGCTAGTAATGGAAGCCTATCACTTCCAAGCTGACGAAGATATTTTAGAGAAACTATTGACCTTAAACCTGGAATTAGCAGAAAAAGAGAAGCGAGGAGAAACCGTCATCGGTCCCTGGTCCCCTTACTCTTAGTGAGTAACGCACAGAAAACGGGTTTCTCCGAGAAACCCGTTTTCTACTCATGCAAAAGAGATGTCTATTGAAACAATCTGAATTTCCCTGACTCGGTGCATTGGTTTGGTTGGCTTTTCGGTGGTGATTAGTTCATCAGCCTGAATTTGCAGCGCAGCAGCAACATGAAGTGCATCCATCTAAACCGTAAGTGCCAGCAATTTCATGACTCACTGCATCCTCCCCGACGTGCAGCAAGTTCTTGTTCTATTTCGTCTTCATTGAGCAGTTGCAATCCAGCTGCGATTGCTCCCTGTCGGATTTCCCATAACTTTTTGCTTAATGGTGTTTGGGGAATAAATTTTAATTATATCTATTACTTCGCTACCATTATTATTCAATTCTTTAATTAAGAAGTCTAAAGATGGCATAATTAATTATTCCGAATATTGGTATTTAGGCATTATTATAGCATTCCAATTTTCTAAAGTCAAACCCTCAACTCTAGCTAAATTAATACCATTAGTTTGTAGAATAGGAATACTTTTTAATCTTTAATTCTTAGGATAAGTTGAGGTATAGTTTCTCATCTTAACTTTAATTGGAGCGATCGCATTTTATTGTGTTTGAGAAGGGCGATCGCTGTTGAGTTGAGGATGCAGGAGAAATTTGAGCTATAATAGGGGAATAAAATTAACAAACAAGGTAATTATCAATGCCATTAAAGCAAAAGTATATTACTGATGAACAGGGTAATCAAATCGGTATTCTTTTAGATATAGAGGAATATCGAAAACTCCTAGAAGATTCTGAAGAATTGAATGCTATTAGAGCCTATGATTTAGCTATTTCGGAAGAGGAAGAAATTCCTTTTGAAGAGGCGATCACCGAAATTGAAAATAGTCGTCAATGAATTACACTATTGCGATTAAAAAACAAGCTTCTAAGGCTTTAGCTAATCTTCCCCAAGATAGTTATCAGAAAGTTCGAGACGGGATTAGAGCATTAGCTGACAATCCAAGACCAGCAGGGTGTCTCAAACTGACAGGACGAGAAGGCTGGCGGATTCGGATTGGAGTTTATCGCGTTATTTCCGAGATAGATGATTCCGCAAAAAAGGTGATTATTCTAGATATTGGACATCGAAAGGACATCTACCGATAGGCGATCGCGTTTTTAATAAAAATTTGGAAGAGGCGATCGCTTATAATAAATCCAGTGATCAAAATAGAAGGAGGCAAATGCCAGCAAAAGACCTCTATCACGAAGCCGTTAAAAATGCCTTAATTAAAGACGGCTGGACAATTACGGCCGATCCTTATCCTATTGAATATGAAGACGCTGAATTGTATCCGGACCTGGCGATCGAGAAATATATTTCCGAAGAACAAAGACAACGTAAAATTATCATTGAAATTAAAAGCTTTCTTGGCCCTTCAATGATCAAAGACTTTGAAATGGCTTTGGGACAATATATTTTTTATCGTGATCTCATTCAATTAGGACAAGATGAATACCAAGAAATCTATCTGGCTATCAAAGATGAAATTTATGAGACTTTTTTCCAACGAAAATCTATTCAAGCCGTTATTAAAAGACACCAATTAGATTTATTAGTTGTCAACATCGAAAAAGAGGAGATTGTCCAATGGATAAACTAACTAACTATCGCCAAATTATTCAAAATACCTTAACAAAGCTAGACAAAATTGCGAATAGCTCATCCAAAAAAAAACTAGAAACCTGTTTGATTTTTGATGAAAATCATGATCATTATCTATGGATGTCTATTGGTTGGATAAACAAAAAGAAAATCAACAATATTCAGATTCATATTCGTATTAAAAATGAAAGAGTTTATATTGAACAGGATTGGACAGAAATAGGAATCACCTCTCAATTATTAGAAGCAGGGATTCCCAAAGAAGATATTGTTTTAGCATTTCATGATCCTGCAAGTCGTGAATTAACAGAATTTGCGATTGCTTAATCAGGGGCGATCGCTGTTTTACTGTGTAGATAGGAGAAGGCGATCGCGTTTTTAGCTGAGGTTAAAATCTAGAAAGGTTGTTAAACCCCAACTAAGTTGAGACTGAGTAACGCACAGAAAACGGGTTTCTCGGAGAAACCCGTTTTCTACTCATGCAAAAGAGATGTCTATTGAAACAATCTGAATTTCCCTGACTCGGTGCATTGGTTTGGTTTGCTTTTCGGTGGTGATTAGGGACTTGCGTAGGAATAATATCCCAGCCAGAAAATCGCTCTGTAGAAGAACCAGACCAGCCAGATCAGATGGCACATTATCAAAGCGCAAGTCCCTAACACCTCGAAGGCTCTCCCCCTACTTAGGGTGATCAGCAAACCTGAGCGATCGGAGGGCGCAAGCATTGCGCCCCTACAGTAACGGATTTTGTCCACAATGTAGGGGCGAACTGCGTT
>NZ_JAPZSR010000066.1:0-7275 GCF_027531875.1 Microcystis sp. LE19-84.1B
GATAACTGATAACTGATAACTGATAACTGATAACTGATAACTGATAACTGATAACTGATAACTGATAACTGATAACTGATAACTGATAACTGATAACTGATAACTGATAACTGATAACTGATAACTGATAACTGATTAAGACATTTCTAACATTCTTTGAATCGGCAACAGTGCCTTAAGTCTTAAATCTTCAGAAATAGTAATTTCTGGAGTTTTATCTCGCATACAGAGATACAATTTTTCGAGAGTGTTCAGTCTCATGTAGGGACACTCATTACAAGCACAGTTATTCAAACCTGGTGCGGGTATAAATAGTTTTTCTGGTGCGGATTTTTGCATCTGGTGAATAATCCCTGGTTCTGTGGCGACAATAAAGGTTTTTTCAGAACTTTTCAGGGAATAATTTAATAGTGCCGTCGTGGAACCAATATAATCGGCATGGCGTAAAACCGATGATTCACACTCAGGATGGGCGATAATTTTTGCTTCTGGATGGGCAACTTTTAATTCTATTATCTTGCGTTCGGAAAAAGTTTCATGGACAATACAACTACCCTGCCACAGGACTAAATCTCTACCAGTTTGCTGACTGACGTAACGTCCCAAATTGCGATCGGGAGCGAAGATAATCGGTTGATGGACAGGGATTTGATTAACTATTTTGACTGCATTGGAACTGGTGCAGATAATATCACTCATGGCCTTAATTTCTGCACTGCAATTAATATAGGAAATCACGATATGATCGGGATATTGGGCTTTAAAACGAGCAAAATCTTCAGGATGACAACTATCAGCTAAAGAACATCCTGCATCTAAATCCGGCAGCAATACCAACTTATCTGGATTTAAGATTTTAGCTGTTTCTGCCATGAAGTGAACCCCCGCAAATACGATCACATCTGCTGGCGTTTGGGCAGCCTGTTGGGATAAACCTAGAGAATCACCAATATAATCAGCTATATCCTGTATGTCAGAATTTTGATAGTAGTGAGCCAGAATAACGGCGTTTAATTCCTGTTTAAGCTCTTTAATTGCTGTAAATAGGTCATCAGGTAAGCTCGATCGATTGGCGGGTTGAACAGTGGTGAACACGGTGGCACTTATGGTTATTTTTACCAAATACTAAACAAGTCCCTAGATCATAGCAAATTTTTTTAAAGTGATTAGGGACTGGGAGCTTTTTTCAGTGATCAGTAAACCCCCACATTCCGCACCCTAAAGTGTCACATTGAAAATTTTATCTAAATCGTCAAAACGATTGCCGGCTCTGAATTACAGGCTAATTTGTTTGCCCAGCAGATGCACAATTAGCCCTAAAAATCTGATGGCTCTGATACCAAATTATTGAGATGAACTCTCATTAAGCTGGCGATCGCTGACTAGAGTGTGACACTTCATAATTCTTAGTAATCGCTAAAAGTTTTACTATACAAGGGCTAGAGCAACTTTTGATTTCAACGACTAGGGTGCGGAATGTGGGTTTTACGGTGGTGAGGATGTCAACGGCAAAATTTCCGTAAAGAGGTTGATTCCCATTCATTGATATGTCAAGTTCCCTGCCGTAAAGAATCCATGGATAATTGAGGCAATGATGATTACAGAATTAAATATCCGGTTAGAAGCCCCCGAAAAAACAACCAGAGAAATAAGGCTACGGAAGGAAGCTATCGACTGGCAATCGGCCGAGTTTAACCAGTGGATGACCAGAATCAAAGCCAGGCTAAATGCGATCGCTGGTAAGATCGAAGGGTTGGATGCTGCAAGGTAGTGCGATTTTGCCCGCAACCGATGCGAGGGCAGCAATTATCAAGAAAAGTTACAAAAATCTCCTCTTACTATTTCTATATAGTCAAATTAATAGACAATAAAACTTAGAGATAGATAAGTTTCAAGTGCAAACTTAACTGTGAAGAGCAATGGGTGACAAAATTATCAGATGGTCATACCCATTAATTAGAGGAGGCGGAACTGATGTCGCTGACAATTTTAGGTTCGGGAAATCGTGATGTGGACAGGGGAGCATCTCACCTTTGTAACCCCTAAATCAGGTTTTTATGTCAAGCTATTTTGAAAGCCTTGCTAGAAACCAGTTTTGGGGATAAGTATAATTACTCACTTGCATAAATGAGATGCTCCCTGCGGACAGTCTTAATCTGGTTCTTCGGTTTGTCTTAATGGAGTAAAGACATTAGACATCTCCAAAAATTATAACCCAATCACAGCTTGCTTTTAGCCCATGTACTAACTAAATAGTTCGATAGCTGGGATGTATATCTATCGTTGCTAATTCAATTTCACTGAAAAAATATGAGGCAATTAAAATCATTTTTATTTGGGTAGATTCCTTAGCTAGAAAGACTTTTGGTCTTAAGATAATATTAGTCCGAGGTCTATTAAGAAAGAGAGAATTGGTGATTTTCTCAAAAATTATCCCAATGTCCATAACATCCATGTAGCTAACCCTGGAGAACAGGGTGAGTCCTACGCTTAAAAATTAAGGAGAACTTTGATCATGGCAACTTTAACAGAAATTTCTGGTAATAATCAAGCTTTGAATCGCTCTCAATTAAAAGCCGATAAAGGATTAGTTCGTGAAATTCAAGTCAAACTCAGAAACTTAGGACTATATCCAGGAGGACAGTGGATAGATGGATGTTTAGGCACAACGAATAGTTATACATGGAATGGACTGAAAGAATTTTGTCATGCAGTCGAACTTCCAGATCTTCCTTCAGACACGATTGCTCTAAATGCTGAAATTGCTAAAAAGCTATTAGATACAAAACAACTTCCTTTCATTTTAGAACAAGCCAAAGATGCTGCTTTTATCCTTCAGAAATTGACTAACATTCAACAACACACTTCCATCTTAGTGGATGTTGGTGCAAATGAAGCGTTCGTCAGCCGTACCGCTCAAAATTCACCCTTTAGTAGTGAAATTAGTAACTACCCTCAATACATAACCCAAAAACCGGATGGTATATCGATTATTTCTGGTGGCAATAGTGCGATATCTTCGGATTATCCTAATCGAGGACTATTACCCAACATTGATTCATCTGGGTTGAATTTTTTACCCAGCTATATTGCCCATGCCTGTGTCTGTATTGGGAATTTTGGCGATGGTATAAACCCAATTAAAACCCATTGGCTAGGAAAAAATGCGTTAGCTCCTGTTCAATTCCTCAGTGCTACTAAATTTATTGGTGTTCTCAATGCTATCTCTCAAATTAATAGCAATTTTCCCACCGTTGACGTTGATAATTGTGTGATTGAGCCTTCCTCCTCTTCCAAACTTCGTTTTTATGACTTGGTTGCTAATGTGGTTTCCTATAAAAAAGATATCGAAGGAAATATTGGATATTCCAATCAAGTAGGAGCTTTATTTAAACGGTTTACTCGGCGACAAGATCTAGAGTCTTGGATTCAAGCCCAAACAGGAAACGGAAATTTGGAATTTCGAGGAGCCTATGGATTGCCCTCTCTCATTGCTGATCCCAAAATCAAAGATACTACCAGTGGTGCAACCGTTCTTAGCTCAACGGCTCAGGGTAATTCGGGCAATAACCATATCTCTGCCTATGATTTAACCCGACTCATTTCAATGCTGGGTTGGCATTTGCATTTAACCTCTAATACACGACTGCCTAGCGCACAGTGGATCAGCTTAGAAAGCGTTGTCCGAGCTATGGGTAATGATATTGCTCGTTATGTTGATGTTGCCCTAGAAACCTTAGGGGTGATCAATGTTATTAGCGAACCCGTCGTCATTTCTAAAACTGGTTGGGGTAACAGTGCTTATACCTATGTTGCTTTGGTGAAGTTTGTTGATCGCCGTTTACAACCAGCTAAGTTACGCACTTTTGCTATGGCTCTATGGACTCCTGATGGTTCATCGGAAGATCGAGATACCCACATGGCAGTCGCAGTGACGGAAATTGTACGACGAATTCTAACTGAAGAATTGGTTTGAAACTCTAAAAATTACAAAAGGAGGATACTTATCATGGCATTACCAGTTTTGAAACGAGGATCAACAGGGGAAGTTGTTGAGCGTTGGCAGCAATTTCTCATAGGTCATGGTTTTCCTGATTTAGTGGCTGATGGTAAATTTGGTCAAGCCACTGAAGATGCCACGAAAAAATATCAACTCTCTAAAGGACTAAAAGATGATGGTATCATTGGCAGCAAAACCTATGCCAAGGCTCTAGAAGATGGGTTTGATGGTGTGGAGTACGATGCTGATTTTCCGCCTAAACCCGTTTTTCCAGCAGTGGTTAGCTTATCGGAGCGACAACAGCTTTTTGGTAAGTTTGACTATGTTTCCGATCCAACTCCTAACAATCCCGAACACATCAAAATTCTGGGAAATTGGGTTCAAGAAAATATTTTAGAAGTAGAGCTTCCCGATTTTCAGAATATTCATGATGCACCTAGTAATGGGAAAATGGAGTTTCACCGTCTTGCCGCCCCACAGTTACAAGGACTCTGGAAAGTTTGGCAATCTAAAGACCTACTAAAACTTATTCTAACTTTCGACGGTAGCTTTGTACCGCGTTTTATTCGTGGTAGTCGCACCGTCTTAAGCAACCACGCTTTTGGTTCTGCTTTTGATATTAATTACGAATGGAATAAACTGGCACATACTCCAGCTTTGGTGGAAGAAAAGGGTTCAGTCCGACGGTTGGTTCCTATTGCCAACGAATACGGATTTTACTGGGGAGGTCATTTCAACAGTCGTAAAGATGGGATGCACTTTGAGGTTGCCAAAATTCTATCTAGTGGAGAACTCGAAGCTCTCAAAACCAAGTATGAACTTTAATTCATCAATCTAACTTAAACGAATTTAGGAGCAAAGTTATGAGTATTCCAGGAATTGATCTATCTAGCTATCAAAACCCTGTTAATTGGGCTAACCTTGCTGAATGCGGCATCAAATTTGCCTTTCTTAAAGCGACTGAAGGTGTAACCTGGAAAGATCCGACCTTTACTGATAAATGGAAACAAGCAAAATCTGTCGGTATTTTACGAGGAGCCTATCACTTTTTCCGTCCTAACAAAGATGCAAGTGAACAGGCCGACAATTTTCTTAATTCACTGAATGCAGTTGGAGGATTAGAAGCTAATGATCTACCTCCTGTCTTGGATACTGAAGCCAACAATAGTGTTGGCTCATCTGTTATTAAGTCGCGGTGTTTGGAATGGCTCAAAATTGTCGAACAAAAAACTGGACGAAAACCCATTCTTTATACTTATCCTAGTTTCTGGAACGGATTAGGATCAACTCCTGAATTTAAAGCGTATCCGCTTTGGATTGCTCATTATCGACTAGGAAGACCTGATATTCCAGGGGCTTGGACTACTTGTTATTTTTGGCAATATACCGACCAAGGCAGGATTAAAGGAATTTCTGACTATGTCGATCTTAACTGGTTTAATGGAGAGTTAGAAGGACTACAAAAATTTGTTCAAGGCGATTTTTCGAGAATTAATCCCGATCCGATCTTTACTGATTTAATCAACCGAAAAGATACGGGAGAATCCGTCAAAGAAATACAACGTTTATTAGGATTTCAAGGAGATGATGTTGACGGAAAATTTGGTCCAATGACAGAAGGAAGAGTTGTAGAATTTCAACGCTCTCATGATCTTCCTGTTAATGGCATAGTCGATCCTGCAACTTTAGCCAAATTGAAAAATCAATAGGAGTTATTACCATGGTACGCATTCTGTTTCAACGACCTTCCAGTGGTTATCGCAGTGTTCGTGGAGAACTGATTAAAAAAGTTCAGCGATCTCTTGGCAATCTTTACACAGATATTATCGACGGAATTTATGGCAGAAACACTGAGATTGCCCTGTTAAATTATCAACAGCAACACAACCTTTCTCCGACCGGAAAAATTGATGAGGAGATGTGGAAACAACTGATTGCACCAGAACTTCCCTCTATTCAGGAACTTTGCCTACAATTAACAGCCGATTTTGAAGGAACAGGCTTTACCAAAGTTGTCGGCAATTTTGATGGAGCAGGATTAACATGGGGGATTATTGGCTTTACGCTCTCCAATGGAGAATTAGGAAAAATTCTCAAAGAAATTCATCAGCGATATCCTAATTTATTTGAGCAAGCTTTTGGAAATCTTGCTGACGATCTTCTTAAAATTCTTGACAAATCTCTTGCCGAGCAAAAAGCTTGGGCTGATAGTATTTCACTAGGTTCTAATAAATATAAAGTTAAAGAACCTTGGAATACAGCCTTTGAAACACTCGGAAGTTTCCCAGAAGTTCAGGCTATTCAAATCGAGCAGATCCAAGAATACTGGGATATTGCCATTCGTGATGCTCAAAAATTTAATTTACAGACTGAACTTGGTTTAGCGCTCTGTTTTGATATCGCCGTACAAAATGGAGGCATTGACTCTCATGAGTCTGTAGAAATTCAACATAAAATCAATCAATTACAACCTACAACTGAACAAGATATTCGTAAGATTATCTCTAATGTTGTCGCAGAACATAGTAATCCTAAATGGATTGAAGATGTCAGAAAACGGAAGTTAACGATTGCGACATCTCAAGGTAAAGTGCATGGTGCTAACTACGAAGTTAAGTCATGGGGACTGGATGAAATTCTTGTCTAAAAGCAAGTGAGGTAAAAATAATTAAGGAGGACAAAACCATGCTATTCGTATCTACTTATCCAGGCACCTTGTTAAAACTGGGAGTGATTGGAGAAAACGTCAAGAAAGTTCAAAGAGAACTGAATAATCAAGGTTATCCCTGCCCCGACAATGGGAATTTTGATGAGAATACTAAACAGCGTGTCATACAGTTTCAAGCGGAGCATAATTTAGCCGCAGATGGCATCGTGGGTCCCCTCACTTGGGAAAAACTATTTCAAGAAATCCCACCGAAAGAACCATCAGCCAACACCATGACAGTGTTGAGAACGATGAAAGAGCGTGTCGATATCTATCACAAGCCCACTTTCCAAGATAATGAGGGACGAGGAATTTGGCCACGCGATGGAATAGACGGACGTTCTGAAAGGGTTTATCCAGCTTTTGTCCTCGGCCCCCGCCGACAGGTGGATTCTCTAGTGCGACAAATGTATTCTCTACTACCAGACTAGGGTGTTGACTTTGCCAGAAAAAAGGCGATAAAATAGTAATCTAATTTCGTGTCGAAAAGGGAGTCTGTGGTTAGTGAGCATAGAAAAATCCAAAATGCCTGTCAGTCGTCAAATTCGGTACTTGAGAAGAAGTAGAG
>NZ_JAPZSR010000374.1:0-4257 GCF_027531875.1 Microcystis sp. LE19-84.1B
TAAATCCTTATCTGACAAGAGACTTAATTGATTAGTTCGCTCTAGAGCAAAAACAATTGACAAAAATCGCTAAATGCCTTTCTCTATAAGGGTTCCATCCCTTATAACCCCCGTCAATTGCATAACACAAACCGAAGAGCCTTTAAAATAAGGCTTTTGACCTGTTAAAATCCGATGTTCATGCTGCGAAAATAGGATTGGGACATTCAAAAACCTGGCATTATTCTTTTGATAGTACATAAACTGGTATATAGCAATTCCCATAGTTGTGAGGTACAGAGTCTTAGGTTTTGAGGAGTCATACCATTTTTCTTTATTCTTGGCAGGTATCTTACCCCCCCGATGTCGGGGGGGCAGGGGGGGTGGGGGTTGGGGGGGGGTCACACCCTGCCCCCACGAAAAACTTTTTGCCGCAAACCCTATCTAAAAATCAAACTCGTCTAACCCCGGTTGTGGGGGAGGAAAGCGACTGCGAGGAGATTTTTTCGACTTTCTCAAAAAAGCGGGGATAAATGCGGCCATAAAAAATCCAATTCCCAAAGAAAAAGCCAATAAAACACCGATAGGTACTTTAATTGACTCAAATTGTAGAAACTTTAAAGAAACTGGTTGGATATTTTGAATAGCAAAAACTGCCATGGTCATAATCCAGCCGCCGACAATAGCACTAGCTAAAAAATTACTAATTGTATTCATGCTTGTCCTCGCCCTGTTTGTGGGAGATTTTTTCAGGTTTTGTAGGCTAATTTCGCAGTTAGCTCCCTATTAATACCATTTTTCTTTATTCGTGGCCCTCCTATCCATTAGTCACATCTTTCTTAACATAAAATTTGACAAAAAGAGAAAAGTGGGCAAGATTGCCCAAGGGGGTTCTATGGGGGGACTAATTTGATCAGATAGTTTCCAAGTCTCGCTGATATCATGTTACCTTCCCAGTCCTAACCAAATAGTTTTAACACTAGGTTCACCGTCGCCTTTTCTACCTAAAAAAAACCCAAGAGAAGCCATCATTTTGACCGCTAAAGGTTGAAAATAGGGTTAATTCCCAAAATCAGATGTGGCACTGGCGGCGGCTAGATTTGCCGAGGACTTTCGTACACTTGTACTAAGTTGGCTGGCCAAGTTTTCCACGATACTGATTAATCTTTTCGGTTCTTCTGGTGTCCCCTAGCTCTGCATACTGTAATTCTTGGGCTGCTCATTTCTCCATTTTTTTGCTCACCTCGACCTTGATTCCTTCTTTCTTTTAAAACTATACCTATCAATCGGTTCCCCTTTTTTTAAGTTTCTTCTCTTTTTGTTAAGAAAGCTCCGACTAACTGATTACTGATCACTGAAAAATCTCTTGTCTCTTAATCAAATTCTGATTTTAAATCCCGACGCATTAATTCATAAACGGCAACTTGGGGAGAAATTTCCCCACGCAAAAGACGATCAACTTGGCAGGTAATCGGTACATATAAATTTTTTTCTTGGGCAATTCTCATCAAAACTTCTGTGGTATTTATTCCCTCGGCAGTTCCCTCTAACTTTGCTAAAATTTCTGGCAAAGATAAACCTAAAGCTAATTGATAACCCACTTGATAATTGCGGGATAAAGGACTATTACAGGTAGCTAATAAATCCCCTAAACCCGATAAACCGAAGAAAGTTTCTTGACAACCTCCTAGACAAGTTCCCACCCGAACTATTTCCGGTAAAGCGCGAGTTAACAGGGCAGATTTGGCATTAGTACCTAACTGTAAACCATCACAAACCCCAGAAGCGATCGCCATGACATTTTTGAGAGTGCCACCTAACTCAGTCCCCAAGGGATCACTATTCAGATAAACCCGAAAAGATTCCCCAGATAATAATTTTTGTAACAATATTGCTGCTTTCTGCACATAACTTGCTACCACTGTCGCAGCGGGTAAACCTTGGTTAATTTCTTTAGCCAAATTAGGACCGGAAAGAACCACAAGGGGATTAGCGGGAAAAGCTTGATTCCACAGATGAAAAGGTGTACGAGTGGTGATTGGGTCTAATCCTTTAGTAGCGGTGACGATAATTATGCGAGAATTTAATGGTAATTGCTGTAATTTTTTGATCGTTGGGGAAACGCCTTTAATCGAAACTGCTGAAATAATTACGTCAGTATCTGCTATAATAAGCCCTAAATCTTCCCCACTATGACGCGACCAAACCCTAACAGTTAAGTGATTACGTCTAGCCAAATTAGCGAGAGTTTGTCCCCAAATTCCCCCACCTATAACCGTAATTTTCTTGGCATTTTCTAACAACTTTTATTCTCCTCCTTATTAGTGATCCCTGATCAGTGACTGGTTAGAAAGCATTCGATTTTAAGGTTATGAGTGTTAAATGAAATTATTCACCGATTACTGATAAATGTTCACTGATAACTGAAAAAAATGACAAACTATCGCAATCCTGCCCCCACTGTTGATATTATCATCGAACTGATCGACTCGCCCCACCGTCCGATCGTACTAATTGAGAGAAAAAATCCGCCCTTTGGCTGGGCAATTCCGGGGGGATTCGTGGACTACGGCGAATCGGTGGAAACGGCGGCCATTCGGGAAGCTTACGAGGAAATCAGCTTGCAGGTGCAGTTAATCGAGCAATTTCACGTCTATTCCGATCCTAACCGCGATCCGCGTCAACACACCATTAGTATCGTTTTTATCGCCACGGCAAAAGGCAAACCGATCGCTGCCGATGATGCCAAAAAAGTGGGGATTTTTCATCTCTGGGAATTCCCCCAACCCTTATGCTTTGATCACGATCGCATTCTCAATGATTATCGTCGTTATCGGGATTATAAAATTCGTCCCACACATTAGACCCCAAACTAGCCATAAAAGCAATCCTTGCCAAAAACGTCCCCGAAAAAACCTTAAACAATTAGACACTTCTGAGGGCGACAATCGGCTCCAATTTAGAGGCACGATAGGCGGGAAAAACGCCAAAAAAGAGACCAATACCCGTGGAAACGCTCAAAGACAGGATGACGGCGGTGGCGGAAACAGTGGCAGCCAGGGGAGAGAAACTGGAGACGAGAACGATCGCTCCTGCACCGACGAGAATACCAAGCGCACCGCCGGCGATGGAAACGAGAGTTGATTCAATCAGGAATTGTAAGAGAATATCCTGTTCTCTGGCTCCGATCGCTTTTCTTAGTCCGATTTCCCCGGTTCTTTCCGAAACCGAAACGAGCATAATATTCATCACCCCGATACCCCCGACAATTAGGGAAATACCGGCGATTAGAGCCAAAAGTAGGGTTAGACCCTGGGTAATCGTGCCGAAGATTTCGATCATCTGTTTAGCAGTTTCGACGCGAAAATCATCCTCAGCCACGATTTTATGACGTAAACGCAGGAGATTCTCGATTTGGAACTTAGCGGCACGGATTTCCTCCCCCGATCGCGCGGTGAGACTAATCCAACTCAACTCGACACCGTAGGGTCCGGTTTTGCCCACCAGTTGCGAGTTCATGGTGCTAAGGGGAATAATCAGCATTTCATCCTGATTATTGCCAAAAAAGGAGCCTTTCGCCTCTAAAATCCCGATCACCTCAAAACTGAGATTTTTGATCCGCAGCTGTTGACCGAGGGGATTTTGGGTGGGGAAAAGTTGCGCTGCCACTTCACGGCCGATTACCGTTACCCGTTTGTTGCGGACTAGATCGATATTATTGATAAAACGACCTTTTTCTAGGGTAAAATTGCGAACAGAAGCGTATTCTGGGGTGCTTCCCGTCACTAGAGCCGTCATGTTGCGATTACGATAGGAAATCAGGAAACGAGCGTTTATTTCCGGGGCGACTTCAGCGACGGTGGGAACCTGTTCGGCGATCGCCTGAGCATCGGCTAAAACCAAGGTTTTCGGTAAATTAACGGTGGTATTGCGTGCTTGTCGCGACCCCGGCACCACAAAAAGAGTATTGGGTCCCAAGTTAGCAAACTGGTCATTGGCTAAGGTTTGCGCCCCTTGGCCAATACCGATCATGGCCACCACCGAAGCGTTACCGATGATAATTCCTAACATGGTCAGGCCGCTACGCACTTTATTGGCCCCTAGGGTGGCGACGGCCATTTTTACACTTTCGATGATCAACATATCAGTTATCAGTTATCAGTTATCAGTTATCAGTTATCAGTTATCAGTTATCAGTTATCAGTTATCAGTTATCAGTTATCAGTTATCAGTTATCAGTTATCAGTTATCAGTTATCAGTTATCAGTTATCAGTTAT
>NZ_JAPZSR010000125.1:0-30277 GCF_027531875.1 Microcystis sp. LE19-84.1B
TTTTGAGAGAATCGTCGTTCAAAACCTTGCGTCTTCATCGGCCCGCGTCCTGTAGGGGCGAAGCATTCGGGCAATAACCTATCGGTGAAACCGTAGATTTTCTATCCGAATGCTTCGCCCGTACTTTTTCAGCAGACCCTACTTAGTATTAGATATGTGTAATTAATTGTGTCTAGCTACTTATCCATTATGTGCCAAAATTCAATAAGCGAGAGCGCCTTTATCCCTAACCAAAAAGGAAGGCTTTTAAACCTTCCTTACCATAGAATTGGTCATTTATTTATTGACGTTTGCGAGCCAATAAACCCAGAGAACCCACCGCTAATAAGCCTAAAACGGTGCCTGGTTCGGGGGTTGTCTGTATCTGGGCAGGTTGAATGGTCCAGTTAGCAGCAACGATATTACCTGATACATTGGTCAAACTGACATCGTTGTTGAAATTATTAGTAACGTAAACGCCATTGCCCCCATTCACGAACCATGCGTTAGGTGTTTGTGTAGAATTGGTTGAGACGACATTGACATTAGAGACATCACTCCAATTAGAAGGAACAGCCGTTAACTGTCCTGAGGCATTGGTGACAAAACTTCCTGTGCTAACAGTCAACCCATTACCACCAACCCCATTAGGATCAAAGGTAGTAACGTGGGCTCCATTACCAAAATTGAAGGTGACACTCACAATGTTGCTGGCGTTCCATGTTTGGCTCAACAGGGAACTTCCCCCATTGTCAAGCTGATAGGTAATAACCGCAGTATTACCAGCAGCAACGTTATCGACACCAAAGTTTTCTGAAACAGTACCCGTATAGGTAGCGGTAAAAATGGCAGCATGGGCGGGAATGGCACTGAAAACGGCACAAGTCACCGCCGGAAGGCAAAGGGCTTTTAGCAGTTGATTAGTCATTTTTGATTAATTGACAAGTTAGTTTCATGGCTAAGAATGGGGAAAAATTGTTATTTATACCCCATAAATCATTGCTTAACAGCAATAAGCAGCCTCATTCTACCCCCCCCCGAATTTGTCAAGTATTCTCCGTTTTTTATTGATGAATCTGGAAAAAAAGCCCATCAGGGAGAGACTGGAAGGATTCGCCAAGGAAACATCTTAAATTAATCGGTAATGATTAAGATTGCGCTATTTTAGGGGTTAGGGGGGAGCAAAACGTCCTCATCTTAGCGGGTACTGCTATAAAATAAGAGCATGAAAACTGACACGATTTTTTATCAACTCTTTCAATCATTCCCCTCTATCTTCTTTGAATTAATTCAACTCCCTATCACCGAAGCCAAGGCATGAGTAGAAAACGGGTTTCTCGGAGAAACCCGTTTTCTGTGCGTTATTCAACGGATTTAGTATGAGGTGCAATTTCAAGAAGATGAGGCTTTTTATCAGCGCTTTTTCACCGAAATCTTCTTATATCTCAGTAAAACCGACTTAACCAATGATTGGCGGGGTGTGATTGTCTATCCTAACCCTCAAGTAGAAACCGATAAAGTTCAACGCTATCGGGAACTCCTCAACTCCGAGCGAGTGAGACGGATTTATCTGAATGAATTAGAAAACATTCCTCAAACTTCCATTGGTTTAGCCACAGTGCAATTAATCACCCTATCTAAAGCAAAAGCGATTGATAAGTAGGTAGGCACAATTATTTGTAGGATGGGTTAGCGGTAGCGTAACCCATGCGGGCGTTGGGTTTCATGCTTCAACCCAACCTACGTTCATTTTATATTTAATTCCACCCACCTACTTAGCACCCGAAAATTAATCCAAAGAGTGCGGGAAGAATTAACCCCCGACCAAAAACCCCAAGAACTCTTACAATTAATAGAGACGATTCTTGTTTATAAGTTACCGCTTCTTAATCGTCGGGAGATAGAAACTATGTTTAGTTTAGATGAATTAAAACAAACTCAGTATTTTCAAGATGTGCGCGAGGAAGCGCGTCAGGAAGGCAGACTAAACAAAGCACTAGAGGCTGTTCCTCGTTTGTTAGCCTTAGGGTTAAGCGTTGAGCAAGTCGCATCCGCCTTAGAATTAGAGGTTAAACAGGTTAGATCTATACAAAAAGGGACATAAAAAAAGCGCTCGCCTTGTCAAATAAGAGCATGAAAACTGACACGATTTTTTATCAACTCTTTCAATCATTCCCCTCTATCTTCTTTGAATTAATTCAACTCCCCATCAACGAAGCCAATAACTACCGCTTTGACTCAGTGGAAGTCAAACAACTTTCCTTTCGTCTTGATGGAGTCTTTCTGCCTCAAAATAATAACCTGAGATTTCATCGTCAAACCGGGGTTGGGACGAGGATAAAGTTTATCGCCTCACCCAACCTTAACTTACCAACGATTTAAGAAACTGCCACCATTACCCCAGCGCGGTCGGGAATTAAAGAAACCACCACCGTCAGACCAACCATTGCGCCAGGGCCGCGCATTAACGAAACTACCACCGCGACCATCTCCCCAACCACCGACACGACTATTCACCCAACCGCGACCGCGACCATCTCCCCAGCCTAAAGCTTGTAAACTAGGATCGGCAGTATCTTCCGGCAGTTGGTTAACTCGTTCGCGTACAGCGCTAGATAGACGACTTAAACGCGCTTCAATGGGATTAGCCTCGTCTGAGGCGGCCTGAGCGGTGCTAGTCAGACCGAAAGCAGATAAAGCGAGAAGAAAGCCGACTAAACCAGTTTTATTGCTGATATTCACCTGAATTTATGCTCCTATTTGGCTTCTTGGGGATTAATTTGGGCGTGTTCGATAACTTTGAAGGCAAAAAACCCCTTTAATAATTCTGGGGGGATGGGAACCATGCCTTGACTACCGAACCAGCGATCGATTTGACTAACGGTGGCCGTATCATTGGTGATGTAATCCTGCATCATTTTGACAATGGCATAGTTGACATCATCCAAAAAAGTAGAGTTATTTTCGGGAACCATGCAAGCAATGCCAAAATTAGCTAGAGCTTCTTCGGGGACGATTTCGTAGATTTTAGGGTTATCTCTGAGGATTGTTCCCGCTAAAGAAATGCTATCCCCCGCTATTGCGTCGATTTTACCGGTTTTTAAAGCTTCGATCGCTTCTTCTACGGTGCTGTAGGTAGTAACAATTGTCGCTTGCGGTTGTACTAATTTAATCACATCCACGGCCGCGGAAGTGGGAATCAAGGCGATACGTTTACCGATTAGGGATTGAGGAGTGGAGAGATTGCTACCTTTTTTGGCTAAAATCCTAATCCCAGAAATGCTGTAACTGATGGAAAAATCGACCACTTTCGCCCTTTCCCAAGTAAAAGCCGTACTACAAGCGATATCGATTTCCCCGCTACGAATGAGGTTAATTTTCTCTCCGGGTTGGTTAGCTTCCACCATTTGCAGGGTGACGGGACGACCGAGACGAGTTTCCAGTCGTTTTCTAATTCGTTCCAACACATCCATAGAATAGCCGACTAATTCCCCCTTCTCATTGACGTAGGAGTAGGGAATCGCATCAAAACGGGTTCCTACGGTCAAAAATCCCGTGCGAGCCACTTTTTCCACCACTGTTTCCGCTAAACCTGCGCTGGCGAGGAACATAGGCAATATGCAACCTAGTCCCACTAACTGTAAAATTTTCTTCATAAATCGAGTGCTTACTCCCGTACAAACATAACTATACTAGAAGTCGCTAAAAAATCTTCAAGGTTTCCATAATAATTTCTGTGAACTTTTACAAATTAGATGGCGGTTCAAGGCGAATTAATTGACCGTTACCTTCATCGGTGAGCAGGTATAAAAATCCGTCGGGACTTTGACGCACATCCCGCACCCTCTGACCGATGGGAATCGCTTCTTGATTGATAATTTCACCCGATTTATCCATTTCCAGACGGCGAATATCCCTGGAAACTAAACCACCGGCGAATAAATTTCCCTGCCAATTAGGAAAGCGATTACCAGTATAAAAGACCAATCCCGAAGGAGCGATCGCTGGTGTCCAAATTGTTTTCGGATCGATCAGACCGGGGCGATATCTTTCGCCGGAAACTGGGTTATTAGTGCCGTACTCTTGACTAGCAGAAACCACTGGCCAACCGTAATTTTTACCTTTTTCAATTAAATTTAATTCATCCCCTCCTTTCGCTCCGTGTTCTGTTGCCCAGACTCTTCTAGTCATCGGATCGAAGCTGATTCCTTGAATATTCCGATGGCCATAACTCCAAATTTTAGAACCGGCGAAAGGATTATCTTTAGGGAGAGAACCATCGTCATTGATGCGGATAATTTTACCTAATTGACTTTGCAGATTTTGGGACTGTTTTCTAATTAAATCTCCCGCTAATTGTAGGGGAGGATTACCCCCGTCCCCAATCGCTACCAATAAAGTGCCATCCGGTAGCCATAATAACCGCGAACCGAAGTGTTGAGAGCCGGTTTTTGCCTGGGAAACTTCAAAAATAACCCGCACATCTCGCAAACTTGTACCATCATAAACCGCACGAGCGACGCGGGTACGATTAGCCTCCCGGTCTCCGTGAGCATAAGTTAGATAAATCCAGCGATTTTGGGCAAATTGGGGATGAATTGCCACATCGAGCAGTCCTCCTTGTCCGACGGCAAAAACTTCGGGAACTCCAGCGATGGCTTTTGGGTCTAATTTGCCCTCTCTAACCACTCTTAAACGACCGGGGCGCTCTGTGATGAGGATTTCCCCGTTAGGTAGCCAAACCATCGACCAAGGATGCTCTAAACCCTCGATTACGGTCACTTTTTGCCATTGATTGGTCTGGGAATTATTCGCCGAAGTTAATACATTTGCACCTTGACAACTGGAGATAATTATAGTAAGCAAAACGCTAGATACTAAAGGCGAGAAAATGCGATTGAGAGAATTAAGCATTAGTTGGTAACTCCCCAAGTTTTCAGCAGATAAATATAATTATATCGACTCCATTTTGAGGAGTTGTTTTAGAAAAGTTAAGAGATTTTGTAGTGATGGTATTTGCGTTGAAGTTTGCTCACTAATCCACCGATCATCGGAAATAGTGCGGTCATTAAAGGGATAGGGACTAATTATTTTAAATACTTTCCGTTTTTTCTGACTTGCTTTTATAAGTATCTTGAGTCAGATAGCGGATACGAGATTTCAGAAATTCAGCGACTCCATAAATTTCATCAAGACTGTCTATATTGGTGGTTGCTTCTTTACCAGTTTCGACGTTATCGGGAATACTGATTGATTTCTTGCCAGTTTTTTCATGGAAGCGCAGACGACAGACTGTTTTGGTTACTTTTCCATCTAAGTTGATACCAAAATAACTTCTAGTGTCTTTGAATTGAATGCGTGCGGTATTGATTTCTTCCCGTAGAATTGATTTAATAATGTAAAATCCTTCCAATTCTTCGGGGGTCGTATTAATTTTATCTTCCCCTGTTTCTTCTGGTGGAGTATCTTCTGCTGCTGGTGTATCAGGAGGATTTGGTTCGGGTTCTTTTCCTAAAACTTCCTCAAATTTTTCTTTGATGATATCATTGATATACTCTTTGAGAGAACGCTTAATAATTTCTTTGAATTTTTCGACAACCGATGCAGTTCTCACCCCAGAATACACATGACTAACAAAAAACTTAACAAATTCGGGGGAAGGATCATTTAATTGCTGGGCAATCACTTTTTTAACTTCTTTTGTGTGCAATAAATTGCGAGCAACCTCTTCTAGTTCGTCAGAATTAAAGCTAGATTTAGAAAATCGTTTTAATTCGTTAACAGAAGAGTCGTCAAAGTCGAGAATGTTAAACTCAAAAAATGGCTTATCGTCCATGATATTATCCTTGACGATATCCGTATAAAACCGATAGATAATCCCATTAGTTAAAACTCCAAAGTTAGCTCCAGTTGCGTTAAAATATCGATGCAGTTGGGAACTATGTTTAGGATGCTCAAGATTTTGATGACAGCTTTTACATTCCATCAAAATAATCGGTTGATTGTCCAAACAAATAGCATAATCTACTTTTTCTCCTTTTAATCCAGTTAAATCTGCACTATATTCGGGGTGAACTTCCATGGGATTGAATACATCGTAACCCCATGCTTGCAAAAAAGGCATAATAAAAGCTGTTTTGGTTGCCTGTTCGTTTTGGATTTGAGAACAAGAGGTTTCAACTTTTTGAGCAATTGCTTTGAGTTTATCGATTTCCATGATAGCCTCATTATCTAGGATGTGTGGGTTCTCAGCCTAACCATAATTTAACCTTTTTTTTACCTCATGGTCAAGCATTTTTTACTGTCATCATTATTAATTCACAAATATTTACACTAATCCCGTCCCGTTCATATCGGCTCTCTTAGGTTTGGTGGGTAAAATGTATTCTAAGATACAGTCCTGCTGGCGCGGGAGTGAAAGGAACCACAGAGACACAGAGGACACAAAGATCGATCCTATGTAAGTTAAACTTATCACACAGAACCTAGAAGAGCCTCATATCTTTTGTGCTATCATTTCTAGGGACGGGTTATTTTTAATAATGTCCCCATTTGATCAAAGACAATGCTTGCTTTAGAACAGCTTTATGAACGGGAGTACGACCGCTGGTTAAGCGAGACGATCGAGTTATTAAAAAATCGTCAGTTAGATAAGTTAGATTACGAACATTTAATCGAGGAGTTGGCAGCTTGGGGACGAAGGGAAAAAACTGCTGTTAAAAGTTTAAGTTTACAAATAATAATCCATCTCCTACTCTATCAATTTTGGACGACAGAAAGAGAAAGAAATAGTAATCATTTGGCGGCAGAGATGATCACTTTTCGAGTACAATTAGAAGATAAGCTCACCACCGATTTAAGCAAATTTCTAGAACTAGAGTTAGAAAATATCTATGAAAACGCTCGCTTAATTGCCGAAAAAAAGACAGGATTAAAAAATGTACCGATAATTTGTCCCTACTCTCTGACACAAATTCTTGAGAAACAGTGGTTTCCCGATATAGATAATCAATAAACTCTCAAAAATATGGAATCTCACAACAGTAAACCGATTATAATTGCCGAAGCGGTGGAAAAATGGTACGATAACCGCTTTCATGCTTTGCGGGGAGTCAATCTCACCGTTAATAAACAGGAAGTTGTCGTGATTATGGGTCCGTCCGGTTCAGGAAAATCCACCTTTATTCGCACTTTTAACGGGTTGGAATCCTATCAAAAAGGTCGCATTATTATTGACGGGATAACTGTGTCCCACAACCTGAAAAATATCGAGGCAATCCGTCAGGAAGTCGGGATGGTTTTTCAACAATTTAACCTCTTTCCCCATCTGACGGTATTAGATAATGTCACCCTCGGGCCGATGTGGGTGCGCGGTTGGAAAAAAGCGCAAGCGGAGGAAATAGCGACAAAACTCCTCGAAAAAGTTGGTATTCTCGAACAAGCGCTTAAATATCCCCCTCAGTTATCGGGAGGACAACAGCAACGGGTGGCGATCGTTCGCGCTTTGGCCATGCAGCCGAAGGTGATGTTATTCGATGAACCCACCTCAGCTTTAGACCCAGAAATGGTGCGAGAAGTCTTGGAAACGATGCAAAGTTTAGCCAAATCGGGGATGACCATGGTTTGTGTCACCCACGAGGTAGGATTCGCGCGAGAAGTGGCCGATCGAGTGGTATTTATGGATCAGGGTTTAATTTTGGAAATTGCCCCCCCAGCAGAATTTTTTAATCATCCCCAATCCGATCGAACTCAGCAATTTTTAGCAAAAATTCTTTGATTTTCCATGACTTGATGAGGCTGCATCTCAATTTTGTCGAAATATCTATATTAGATTTGGGCGCACGCGATGCGCCCCTACCATTGGTGCGATAATATTATTGTAGGGGCGAATTGCATTCGCCCTCTTTGAATAACTTCTGCTGCTCACCATAAGTAAGAGAAAGTCACATATAGGAGATGCAGCCCTTGATCATTAAACCATCTCTTTTTCTTCTTCTACCTCCACTAAAAGGGGAACGAGATTTTCATTTAAACGACCGGCTCGAATTAATTCTGCATAGGTATTAGCTTCGATATCGAGTAAAGTATCTTGAAATTGTTCGGCCACCACATCTTTTAATTGTGGGTGTTCCTGTAGTAATTTTTGCAACTGATCCCCCAGGGACTTTAATTGTCCTTCCACCAGGGTTTTTTTATAGCGATAAAATTCGGGATCGATATCGGGAAAACGTTCTGGTTGTTGCAGATAATTAGACACCCTAGTTAAAGCAATTTGACGAGCAATTAGGGCCGAATATTCGGTGCGAATCGGTTGATCACCAATAAGATCGAGGAAATTTAACAGCCATTGTATAGATAATCCTTGCACCAATAAAGTAAATAAAACCACCCCAAAAACCACGTCAATAATTTCTTGACGATAGGGGATAGACGTGGGAACACTTAACGCTAGGGCGATCGAAACGGAACCGCGCAATCCTCCCCACCATAACACCGTTCTTTCCTTGAAACTGATCTTATTGCCCGTAATTAGGTTACTAATTCCCCCTAGTCCAAAAATTGAGAACAGACGGGAAACCACCATAGCAGCGATCGCTATTAAAATCCCCGTTAAGTGACTACCAAGACTCTCAAAACGGGTTTGATCGCCGATCAGTAAAAAGATGATGGAATTGACAAAAAAGGCGATAAATTCCCAAAATTCGCTAACTACCAAGCGCGTGCGGGGACTCATACCAATGCGCGAACCGAGATTACCGAGAATAATCCCGACAATTACCACCCCAATCACACCAGAGCCGCCTAATTTTTCCGTGACGAGATAGGTTCCATAGGCAGAAACTAGAGTCAGAGACTGTTCCACAAAAGGCAAATCAAAGCGTTGGGTAAGGTAGGAAATGCCGAAACCGATCACGCAACCCACACCGATGCCAATCCCCACAAAGGTGCAGAAACGAGCGATCGTCACGGGAATTGAGAAGGTATCGACTCCCAAGGGAATCCCCACCAAGAGGACGAAAGCGACCACAGCGACCCCATCATTAAAGAGACTTTCCCCTTCCATCAGGATCGTCAGTTTTTTACTGGCCCCCAATTCTTTAAATAGGGCAATTACAGAGACGGGATCGGTGGCAGCTAGGGCAGCCCCCAACAGAAACGCGATCGATAGGGGTAAATTAGCAAAGATATGTAGGGGATAGGCAACTCCCAAAACGGAGATAATCACCCCGATAACGGCAAAAAGGACGATAGTAACCCAATATTCCTTTAATTTAGCCCAGGGAATATTCCAAGCGGCTTCAAATAACAGAGGAGGCAGAAAAATTTCCAGAATTAATTCCGGGGAAAGATTAACCAAACGCAAATCTAAAAAAGCTAAACCCATACCGACAATAACTAACAGCAGGGTGTAGGGAATTTTGCGGAGGAAGGCAACAGTTCTCGATAAAGTGGCGACACTCAAGGAAATGGTCAAAACCAGCAGGAATTGCTCTAAATTATGGGCGATCGCTTCGTTAGCAGTAGATTCTAGGGTCATTAGTTATCAGGGATGAAGGGATGGGAGGTGGGGAAGTGGGGTGATGGGGAAAGTGGGGAGACCACTTCGTGCGCGTTGCGGGGGGAAAGTGGGGAGGTGGGGGAATTTCAACTAATACCCTATTTTTAGTTATCAGGGATGAAGGGATGGGAGGTGGGGAAGTGGGGTGATGGGGAAAGTGGGGAGACCACTTTGTGCGCGTTGCGGGGGGGAAGTGGGGAGGTGGGGGAATTTCAACTAATACCCTAAAACCCTAAAACCCCAAAACCCCAATACCCCAAAACCCTAATACCCTAATACCCCAAAACCCCAAAACCCCAAAATCTAACACCCTAGTCATTCCCAGACTGAGGAGAGATTTTCAAAGAGGAAATGGCCCCTTCTTCTATGGGGGTTTCTGATGTATTCCTTTCCCCACCCAGAGAGGGAGTTTTACTATTGCCAGAACCGCCACTTTTCGGGGGTTTTGAGGAGAGGAATCGGGCCTCGAACTGTTTGATCAGCACATACAAAACCGGGACGAGAAATAAACTCAACACCGTCGAAATCAGATAACCGCCTAAAATTGCAGTTCCCAGGGACCAACGACTCATCGCTCCGGCGCCGGAAGCGATAACCAAGGGCAAGAAACCGACTAAACCGGAAATAGCCGTCATCAGAATTGGTCTTAAGCGTTCCGTCGAGGCCCGGGCCGCCGCATCGGGAATACTTAAACCCAAAGTACGGGACTGGTTAGCGAATTCCACGATTAAAATCGCATTTTTTGCCGCTAAACCGATCAACATGACCAAAGCCACCTGAGCATAGATATTATTGTTCACCGTCGGGAAGAGACTACCCACTTGTAGTAAATTCGCCCGCAACAGTATGGCCCCCATGGCACCCAGGATCGCTAGGGGAACGGTAATCATGATGATAATCGGGTCAATGTAGCTTTCGTACTGGGCTGCGAGGACAAGGAAAACCACAATAAAGGCTAATCCGAAGATCACTGGGGCAGCCCCGGCAGAAGTTTTTTCTTGGAAAGCTGTACCCGTCCAAGCGTAACCGAAACCGGGCTGCAGGACTTTCCGACAGACATCTTCCATCACTGCGATCGCCTGTCCCGTACTAAAACCGGGAGCGGGATTACCCTGAACGTTAATCGAGGGATAGAGGTTAAAGTTAGTGATAATCGGTGGATAGGTGAAGCGTTTGACGCTAACTAAACCCGATAGGGGAATATTGGCCCCGGTACGGGAACGGACGTAAAGACGGTTAATATCTTCGGGATTAGAACGATAATCCGCTTCTGCTTGGGCAAAGACTCGATACAAGCGATCGCCTAGGACGAATTGGTTGACGAAGTTGGAACCGAGATAGGTTTGCAGGGTACCGAAAACGGACTGCATATCGACGTTTTGCGCCTGTAGCTGGTTGCGATTGATGGAAAGTTCCAGCATCGGCGTGTCGGTGGTAAATTGGGTGAAAATTCCCGATAATTCCGGTCTTTTTCGGGCCTCGGCCATGACGTTATTAGCGTTGGCAATCAAAGCGTCCATGGGGAAAGAAGCGCGGTTTTGGATAAATAACTCGAAACCGCCGGTAGAACTTAATCCATCCACAGGGGGCGCATTAACGGCGAAAGCGCGAGCATCTCGGACTTTAGTGGCTAATTGTTGGTTAATTTTCCTGAGAACCCCGAAAACTGACTTATCTTCCCCGGGCCGTTCCGACCATTCTTTTAACTTGACAAAAAATAGCCCTTGGTTGCTGCCACTTCCGGCAAAACTAAAGCCCGCCATACCGACAAAGTGTTCCACTTCTTCGATACCGGCGAGAATTTCTTCGTTAATCTGACGGATAACCCGGTCGGTGTAGCGCAGGGAAACCCCGGGGGGTGCTTGCACCAAAACGAAGGCATAACCTTGGTCTTCTTCGGGGATAAAACCCTGGGGAGTGGTGTTGTAACTCCAAGCTGTGAGAAAGAGGGCGGCGATAAAGAAGGGTAAGACTAGAAACCGAACTCGGATCAGAAATTCGATCGAGCGTCGATAACCTTCTTTAACTGCGTTGAAACCTCGATTAAAGCCCTCGAAAAACAGTCCCAAGGGTCCGCGGGTGGCTTGGGGCGGTTTCATGATAATCGCCGACATGGTGGGGGAAAAACTGAGGGCGTTAAAGGTGGAGATCAGAATTGAAGCGGAGATGATGACGGCAAATTGTCGATAAACGATCCCCACCGTACCGGGGAAGAAGGTGACGGGAATAAAAACCGCAAATAGTACAAGGGAACTGGCAATTACCGCCGAGGTTAACTCACCCATGGCATCGAGGGAAGCTTGAAATGGCCGCATTCCCTGTCGTAATTTTTCCGATACCGCCTCTACAACCACGATCCCGTCGTCCACCACTAACCCGGTGGCTAGAATGACGGCAAACAAGGAGAGGTTATTGAGAGAATAGCCTAAAGCGAGGGCGACGGCCATGGTTCCGATCAAAGATACGGGAATAGCGATCGCCGGAATGATCGTGGTGCGCCAATCCTGAAGGAAGATAAAAATGACTAGAATAACCAGTAAAATCGCCTCCACCAGAGTGCCAACGGCTTCTTCGAGGGAGGCGGCCACAAAGGCGGTATTATCGAGGGTAATGGCGATATTTAACCCCGGGGGGAAACTCGGTTCTAGTTCCGCCATTTTCTCTTTTACCAGTTTGGCAGTATTCCAAGCGTTGGAACCGGGCAACTGATAGACGATATAGACGACGGCGGGGGATTTGTCGAAATAGGCGGCGGTACTGTAGTTTTCGGCTCCGATTTCTGCCCGTCCCACGTCTTTAATGCGGATTAAATCGCCATTTTCCCCGACTTTGACGACAATATTTTCCGCTTCCTCCCCGGTGGCAACCCTACCAACGGCGCGAATGGCGATCTGGAATTGCTGATCTTCGGGACTGGGATCACCGCCAATTGTCCCCGCACCCACCTGAATATTCTGTTCTCGGATTGCCTGTACTACTTCGTTCGCCGATACACCCCTAGCGGCTAAAGCATCGGGATTAAGCCAAAAACGCAGGGCGTATTCCCTCTCACCGATGATGGTTGTACTACCAACCCCCTCGATCCGGCGAATCTCGGCATCGATGACTCGATCGACAAAGTTACTTAAAAAGATCGTATCGTAGGGATAATTGCCCTTTTCGTCTGGTTTGGCGGAAATCCCGTAGGCAAGGGTAACGCTGGGGGATTGGGTATTGGTAGTCACCCCCTGCCGGTTCACTTCTTCCGGTAAACTAGCAGCGGCGGTACTGACGCGGTTTTGTACCAAGACTTGGGCAATGTTACGATCCATTTCCACCGGGAAAAAGACATTCACCGTACTTTGTCCTGTGTTGGTACTCTGGGACTGCATATAAACAATCTGTTCTGTCCCGTTAATCTGGCGATCGAGTACCGTGGTAACGTTATCCTGTACGGTTTTGGCATCGGTTCCCAAATAGTTGGCATTTACCGCTACCTGAATAAATGCCAACTGGGGCAGTTTTTCTAGGGGTAAAAAGGGAATGGCGATCGCTCCGATCAAAACGATTAAAATCGAGCAAACTGTGGTCAGAACGGGTCTTTTAATGAAAGTATCGGCAATGCTAAGGATCATAGGGCGTTACTGGTTCATTTTTTCTAGGATAGTTGCGGCAGTGGGAGATTTACGAGTTAGATAGTTAAATATTAATAGTTTAAAGATTGTATCTAGGATAACGGGAACAGTGGCCACAAACAAGCTAATAAATGTAATATTCTCGCGCCAACCAAAGTGTCGGAACAAAGTTTCTAAGATTACCGTCCAACCCTCCGCCGAGTGAAACCCGACAAATATATCGGTAAAGAGGATAAAGATAAAGGCTTTGGTGATATCATTTAAGCTGAGAAAATAACGACTAACATAGGCTCGCGTAATCGCCAATTGTTGACGACCAAAAATTAAGATGGCAATAAAGGCTATTAATCCAGTAATATCGGAGAGTAAGTTTTTCCAACCATCTTGACTTTCATAACCCGCTTCTCTGAATAATTCCTCCACCTGTTCCCGAAAGGTTTCTTCTGATTCATGCCCTGCTTTTGCTACTCCTAAAACCTGCTTGATTTCTTTAATTTCTTGAAGTCGAGCAAATTCCCTGAGATATTTTTCACCAATTTCCTGAGAAATATAAACTTCTGATATCTTCGCTCTATCCACACCCAAATAGTTTAAAACAGGGCTAAAAATAAAGTTTCTACTAATAACCTGTACCGATAGAGGAACTAAAATAATAATCAGGATAAAACGAATAGCAATACGTTGCTGCTGTCGCAGGGTACGGAGTTGTTTGATGACAGTTTGTTCGTATTCGGGGGTTAATTCTTGCTGGAAGTTAAAAAATTTATTACTGGTTGCAGGAGAAATTATCTGGTTATCTTTATCCCTGGGTTTATCACTGGTGAGATTGGTATTAGGCAGATTTGGGGTTTGATTATTCGGTAATGGGGGCAGCAATTCCCCTAAATCTAGGCGATATTTACCGATAATATCCTCGATCGCCTTTAAAGTCTCTAGGATGTTATTATTTTCTGGGCTAGTTTGCGGATTAAAAAAATTAGCCAGACGCACTTGAGTTAAATCGAGACGTATCTGGAACAATTCTCGCTCTAGGGTACTTTGAAAGTAATCATAAACACTTTTTCCTCCCACGGCAGCCGGGGAAATTTTTTGTCCCCCAAAATGTTTATCTTCGATCGCTTTAATTTTCAGCGCTCTCTGATAAGCTGATTCTAGGGACCCTAAAGAGCGTCTTTCTACCCATTGATTAACTCGATTCCAAGGCACGGCTATAATCCTCGCTTTTCTGTCATCACAATCACCACGGTAAGCTATCAGCGTTGGCTAGATATCTACTTTCGAGAAATATCCATAATATTACATTTTGAGCGCAGGTGATGCACTCCCACCATTGAGGAAATGATATTATTGTAGGGGCGAATTGCCTTCGCCCTCTTTTACAGCGTTTCTCATCAAAATAAAGTGTAATCTAATTTGTTATCGACCACCGATGACTGACTCCCTAAAACGAAAACCTCCTAGCTCTCCATTAAGATAACTGATCTAATTAGGGTCTGCTGAAAAAGTTTTTCCTGGGGGTTAGGAGTCAGGAGTCAGGAGTCAAGAGTCAGTAGCCGGTCGTTTCGGGCTTTGTTGCCCTTGTTTTTTGTACCAATTTATGTACTATAAAAAGGATAATGCAAGGTTTTTGAAAGTCCCAATCCTATTTTCGCAGCATGAACATCGGACTTTAACAGGTCAAAAGCCTTATTTTCAAAGGGTTTTACCATTATTCAGCAAGTCCTAATTAAACTTAGCAATAACTTTTAGACATTGAATGCTCCTCGACAAATAAACTATAGTTACTTTGAAAGATTTCAGGGGTAAATCTATTAGCCTGTTGCCGACAACTTTCTGGAGCAATTATATCACCGTGATCGACAAAATATTTAACCGCTTCCAGCAAAGATTGGGGATTTTGTTCCCCAAAAAGTAATCCTGTTCCCTGGGGAGAATTTTCCCGCAGATCCCGCACGGTTTCTAAAGCACCTCCGGCAGCAAATGCAATCACGGGAGTACCACAAGCTTGCGCTTCCACTAAAGCAATACCAAAATCCTCACAGGCAGCATAAATAAACGCTTTTGCTTTCGACATATATTCTGCTACCATTCGATCAGAAACCGCACCTAAAATCTGAATATTATCCTTAGCTAACTGTCGAATTAAAGCCATCTGTGGACCATCTCCAATAACCACTAGGGGGAATCCCAATTGATTAAATGCCTCCACAATTAAAGGGACTTTTTTATAACTAACCAAACGAGATACGACTAAATAAAAATCTTCTTTTTTCTCTTGGTAGGGAAAACGCTCGATTTGTACGGGAGGATAAATAACTTTTGCCTCCCGTCGATAACAGCGCCAAATTCGTCTAGCGGTGTGGTGGGAATTAGCTAGAAAATAGTCCACACGATTAGCAGAAATCACATCCCACTGACGCAAACCATGCAAGAGATAACGGGTGAAAATACCGGGTAATCCCTGTCCTAACTTACTATTAGCCAGATAGTCAAAAGTTAAATCCCAAGCATAACGCATCGGACTGTGACAGTAACAAATGTGAACCTGATCCGGTCGAATTAAAACCCCTTTAGCCACACAATGGGAGGAGGATAAAACTACATCATAATCCTCTAAATTTAACTGCTCGATCGCTAGGGGAAGAAAAGGTAAGTATTTTTGGACGCCATTTCTCGCTTTCGGGAAATTTTGCAGAAAAGTTGTCCCGATCGAGCGACCATAGAGATAACTATCGGGATTAGTGGACTCAAAATCGATCAAAGCGTATAAATCCGCCTCTAGACATTGTAAAATCTCCTTAACCACTAATTCCGATCCCCCCGTCGCTTTTGGGGTTAACCACTCGTGAACCAGAGCGTACTTCATAGGATAATCAATAATCTCAGCCGTAATTATAGCAGTAAGGGATCGGCAGTTTAAAAGTTCGCTTTCTGGCTTTCTCTTCGCCAAAATTACCAACACATATCCGATCACGGTAGAAACCCCTAGGAAGAAATTATTAAATTTTTCAAGAAAAATTGCAAAGTTTAGTAAAAATTACTAGCAAGATCAGATGGTCGACTCTATACTATAATGGGGATCAAGGAAAAAATAGGTTTAAACCGATTGGGATCAAGAAAAACTAGCTTTACATACAGAAGATAACTAATTAATGAGGTTTGCTATGATCACCCTGCAACAAGTACGCTGTCCTAATTGTGGAAATTTTGCCGAAAGACAGCATATTTTAGAACACCATCTCGTTAGCACCGCCTGTTCTCACTGTGATTATCTGTTAGTTAGTTGCAGTCTCACAGGAAATGTACTAGAGTGCTATGCACCCGGTATTGGTTTAAGAAATTAACACTGCCCCCTAGCCAGATCGAAAATGTCTTGTCAAAATAGAGTGGAGAAGACAAAATCAAGGAGCTAAGTAGCTATGGGGGGTAATTTCTTCAAGGGAGCGATCGCCCTGGGGGTAATAGCGGGGATTATGGGATTTACCAATCCCCCCCAAGAACTTTACAGCGAATACGCCGCCGAAAAACTCCTCGCTCATGCCGACAAAATCGCTTGCGAGAAAATCAGTCTCTGTGGCTCGATCGATTCTTTGCCGGTGGCAGCCAGAAATGTGATCAAAAATCAAATCTTAAAACCAGCGATCGAAACCTCTAGTCAACGGCAAAATCTAGGTGTGTTCAGTATCTACACCACAGAAGTACCAGGGGTAGCTAAAATTAGAACTCTTGGCGCTTTTGGGCATTTCTTGACTTTCTCGGAGACTTAGGTGAGATTACTGCCAGTTTAACGGCTACCAGCTTAATAATGAGTTAAGATGATCGTGTTAACCCGCGATTTGAGCGATAGAGTAGTCAAGAATACAGATTAATCCTGCCTAACCGTGTCTAATTTTCTGCCTAGTCTCCGAGAAGCGATCGCCCGTTGGTGGTCCGAATTCACTCTCCAAACTAAATTAATGGCTGCGGCTACTTTAGCCGTTTCTTTGTTGATGAGTGGTTTAACCTTTTGGGCGGTTAACACGATCCAGCAGGATGTCCGTCTCAATGATACCCGTTTTGGCCGGGATTTAGGGCTGTTATTAGCCGCGAATGTCTCCCCCCTCATTGCTGAGGACAATTTAACTGATTTAGCCCGTTTTTCAGCCCGTTTTTATAGTAGTACCTCCAGTGTTCGTTATTTGATCTACGCTAACGAGGAGGGCGAAATATTTTTCGGTATTCCCTATTCTACCGCCGAAGTTAAGAACTCCCTGACGATCGAGCGTCGCATTCAATTACCGGAAAATTATGGCGAAAATGGGGAAACTCCCCTCATCCGTCAGCATAAAACCCCCGACGGTGAAGTAACCGATGTCTTTGTTCCCTTGAATCATGAAGGCAAATATTTGGGAGTATTGGCGATCGGGATCAATCCTAACGCTATTGTGGTGGCTTCTTCTAATCTAACCCGTGATGTTACTATTGCCGTTTTTGTCTCGATTTGGGCGATGGTGATTCTCGGGGCAGTTTTTAATGCTTTAACTATCACCAAACCGATCAAGGAGTTATTAGTCGGGGTCAAAAATATTGCAGCGGGAAATTTTAAGCAGCGCATTGATTTACCCTTGGGAGGAGAGTTAGGGGAATTAATTCTCAGTTTTAATGAAATGGCGGAAAAGTTAGAACGATACGAAGAACAAAATATCGAAGAAATGACCGCCGAAAAAGCCAAACTAGATACGTTAATGTCCACTATTGCTGATGGAGCAATTCTCTTAGATACTAACTTTCAATTATTATTAATTAATCCAGCGGCTCGGGAAATATTTGGCTGGGAAGATCAGGAAATTATCGGTCAAAATGTTCTACATCTTTTTCCTTCGGAGTTAACGGTTAAACTAACTAAACCTCTCTATCAAATTGCGGCAGGAGAAACCCTCCAACCAGAAGAATCCGCTAATCAAAATCAGAAAAATGCTGTTATTGATCAGGAAAATAATAACTATTCCCCGGCGGAATTTAGATTATCTTTAACTCACCCGAAACCCTGCACAATTCGCATTTTGTTAACTCAGGTATTCGATCAATATCGGGAGAATGTCCGGGGAATTGCTATGACGCTACAGGATATTACCAGAGAAACAGAATTAAATGAGGCAAAAAGTCAATTTATTAGCAATGTTTCCCATGAGTTAAGAACCCCTTTATTTAACATCAAATCTTTTATTGAAACCCTGACAGAATTTGGTGAGGATCTCAGCGATACAGAAAAAAGAGAGTTTTTAGAAACCGCCAACCATGAAACCGATCGCTTAACTCGTTTGGTTAATGATGTTCTCGATCTTTCTCGGTTAGAATCCTCCCGTAACTATAACTTAGACGCGCTCGATATCGGACAATTAATCGAACAAACCCTAAGAACCTATCAACTCAATGCTAGGGATAAAGGACTAGAATTAAGCTCGGAAATTGAAGCCAATTTACTACCAATTTTAGGCCATTATGATCTACTTTTACAGGTATTAACTAATCTAGTCGGTAACTCCCTAAAATTTACTCCTGCTGGCGGTAAAGTGGTGATTCGTGCCTATAAAATCAGCAAAGATAATCCCCAAGAAACTCTCAAAATTCGCGTGGAAGTATCCGATACTGGTATTGGCATTGATGCCGAGGATCAAGGTGCCATATTTGATCGCTTCTATCGGGTAGAAAATCGCGTTCATACCCTAGAAGGGACGGGATTAGGATTATCGATTGTCAAAAATATTATCGAAAAACACTATAGTCAAATTCATTTGATTAGTGAAGTGGGAATTGGCACAACTTTCTGGTTCGATCTAGATCTATATCAAGGCTCGATCGCCAGCAAGAAAATTAACGACGTGAGTTTATAAAAGCCAGGGCAATACTGCCCAAAATCAGGGTTAATAATAGCAATAATCCCTTATTTCTGAGACACCAATTTTTAAAAACCCTAGGGAGAGGGAGAGGAGGAATTTTTTCGGCTATTATTTGGCTATTTTTGTATAAAGTGCAGCTGGTAGCGTAGGGACGTTGGGGAAAATTACAGCTATCATCGCCATGGTAGAGACAAGTTTCGCACAAAAACTTGCCAGTGACAGCTTGATGCAGGGTCATGCCGGGATGACCATAAGCCTTTAAAATATTAGAACAGTAGGGACATTGTAAGGCCTGACTATCGACCTTGTGTTGACAACGAGGACAGGCAATCATAATCGCTTTTCCCTTTGAGGATTGTCATTGCTGATAATCATAGACTATAAGTAGTTGAGTGTTAAAAACTGTCAGATACCCCCCTTATCAAGGGTAGATCCCCCCGCCTATCGGCACCCCCCTTATTAAGGGGGATCCCCCCGCCTATCGGCACCCCCCTTATCAAGGGGGGCAGGGGGGATCGAACCTAAAATCCATTTTTAATTTAATTATAACCAGCTACTTAGATTGTTTCATCGGACTTCTTGAGGGATTTAACTTTTAACTGAAATTTTACCAGAAGTCCTGAGCTTTTAGCGATGGGATGAATGGCGCCCAACAGATAGACAATTACCCAAAACTATAGCATTTATCTTAGTGATGAGGTACAAAATTTTCCTTTTGGGAAGTCGGTAGTCGATACCAAATTAGGTTACACTTCATCTAGTTATGAGAAACGCTGTCATAACTGATGTAGCGAGCCTAAATGAAAGGTAAACGTCCTCTTCTAGAGCCTACCGATTCACGAGTCAATTAGGCACACTATAACTAATAACTGATAATCGATAACTGATAATGTTGGTTCCCCTTACCCGTCAATCGATCGAGCAAATTGTCCCGATTATCGCCACAGGTCCCCAGTACGCTCACTATTGGGGTAAATGGTCTGATTTTCTGCGCCGTTTATTTATTTCTATCATCGCTCTCACCGCAGCTTGGTTAATCGGTAATTTATTCGGCCCAGGTGGTTTAACAATTAAACTAATTTTCGACATTATCGCCGGTTTATATTGGCTCTGGGGTCCGGTTTATTGGGCCAGTGTTCGCAATAATACCTATCGTCGTCTTCCCTACGGGGGATTTTGGCGCGGTCGCGTTTTCGATGCTTTTGTAACCGAGGAATTAATCGGGGAAGAAGAAAGGGTCAATAAACGCGGGGAATTAGAGATTATCGAAAATCGCCAACGCTGTATTAATCTAGAAATCGGTGATCAAACTGGCTTTTCGGCGATCGTTCGCGCTCCCCTCAAACGCATCCATAAATCGATCCGTCCCGGAATGGTGGCCGAAGCTTTGTTAATGTCTCGAGATCCCGATTTAGGGGATATCAATCAACTTTCTGATGTCCATCTTCCCCAACTCGACCAGTGGATAGGGGAATATCCTGTGCTGCGACGGGATATTTTTCAGCAAGTTAGTCGCGAATTAGGAGGGGGAAAAGAACCCCGGCCAAAACCTTCTCGTTATCCTAATAATGTCATCCGAAGACGCAAAACCCGTTAAGGGTTCGGCGATCGCTGAAAAAACACCGGTTTCTCGGCTATCAATGAATAATAATCAATTAAATGGTCTATTTACATATTTTAGTCCATTTAATCCTTATTTTTGCCGTTTTTGAACCATCAAAAATTAATTATGCAGGAGGTTCAATATAATGTTAATTGAGCTTAGAAGGAGATAAATTGATGACGGCATCCTATGAGCAAGACTTTGGACTTTGGGCCGAACAAATGGCCGATTTATTAGCCTCTGGTCGGTTTTCCGAGTTAGATATTGAGAATTTAGTCGAAGAGGTGCGGGATTTGTCGAAACGGGAGCGCGATCGCTTACTCGCTAGTCTAAGATTAATTTTGCATCATTTATTAAAGTGGGACTATCAACCTCAACGGCGATCGCACAGTTGGTTGGGAACTATTCAACGAGAAAGAGCTAATATTAGGCTTTATTTGGACGATAGCCCCAGTTTAAGGCGATATTTAACCGATGAAAGCCTATTTAAACTCTATGCTGTTGCTTGTTCCGATGCCTTTAGAGAGACGGGATTAGAGTTTCCCCCCGTTTGTCCCTACGGTATTGAGGATATTTTAAATCGTTCTCTTCATTTGTCGGAATGATAGGCGAATCTCCTCACCTAACGACTGTATCTTAGAATACATTGTGCCTACCAAAACCAGCCGAAACCCCTAGTGATTTTCTTCTTCTCTATTTTCAATATTTATTGCTGACATTTCTGAAGGCAAAGGAGTTGCTAAACGAATATTGACATCAATCATCAATTGATTTTTTTCAATCTTTATATTCGCTCTTTTCACAACAATGAAGGCAGAAATAGAATCACTGGCATCGTATTCAAGAGAAAAATCTCTTTTATAACCAGCGTCCTCTAACCATTCAGCAATATTACGCCAATTCTCTACCTTGCCATTATTATTACCCACCAGTTCTTTAACGTATTGATAGAGTGTAGTACATAAATCTACCTCAACGCCTTTACGACTCTTCTTGAGTTTTTCAGCAATTTCTGTGGGACTATAACCGCAGAGTAATCCTTGTAAATGTTTTTTTTCAGTAGGAGTCAGTCGCTTTCCCTTAACAGAAGCAAGATCAAGATAAAGAGTTTCTAAGTCCCATTGACTCATAGCTCGGGAAAAAGGGTCATTATTGGTATCCATAAATTTTTGCCTAAAAATTTCCTAGTCAGATTCTAGCATAATTCCTAGTGTTGACTAATTGAATGATGTAGAACTATAACTTATTGTAAATGATTAGTAAACAACCACTTTTTAATTGAGGTAATTAAATATGCCTAGTTATACTCCTCCTACCAGTTATACTGGTACTAAAAATGGCGATATAATCTACGGATCTGCTCAAAATGATTATATTTTTGGGGCTGGTGGGCGTGATCATTTATATGGCGGTCTTGGAAATGATACTCTTGCGGGAGGTGAAGGAAATGACTATCTTGATGGAGGCGATGGTGACGATATTTTGCAAGGATCGGACACTCTTAATTATTACTACGGCATCCCCGGTCTAACTGTCCCAGAATATGATACTTTAGTTGGAGGTGCGGGTCGTGATACATTTGTAATTGGGAATAATCGAGGTAATCTTAATATGGGACCAGGTTATGCAGTAATAGCTGATTTTACCTCTTTTGTTGATCGCATTCAAGTTAAAGTAAGTGGAGTATCTGCAGTAACTGGTATTACTCTTAAAAAACAAAATATGGTTGGAGGAGGTGCTTCAGATACACTTATTTATAATGGTACAGATTTGATAGCAGTTGTTCAAGATAATAGTAGTTTACAATTAAATAGTAGTTATTTTAACTTTGTTTAATGCAACTATCAGATTTTTTAGGGTGCGTTAGGTGGCCACCAATTCTGTTAAAAAACCAAAATCAATAATCCGCGCCCCACGTACCAACTTTGTCATTAAATTGGCGCGTTACGCTTACGCTAACGCACCCTACGAATTAGCTTGTAGGGTGCGTGTTTGCGGCTACTAATTCTGTTAAAAAACCAAAATTAACAATCTGCACCCCATGCAGCAAATTTATTATTAAATTGGTGCATTATGCTTTCGCACTTTACACCCTAAGAGTGGTACGAAGTTGAAGGGTGATCGTTGGGAGCATCTCACCTTTGCAATAAGTAGAAATGCTTAATGAGATCAATAAAAAAGTTAAAAAAGGCAACCATTTAGATAAGCACAGCGATGACGAAGGACTTGCGGTACATTACCAGATTCCCAACTTGCACCAGTAATTTTAAGACGATGAGCAATTTGTTTAATTTTTGATTCGACGGAGCCAGAGCCAATGGAAATACCCTCTGCCTGCAAATAACCATAATTGACAATTCGATGTTTATGCTTGTTTAAATAAGTAATAAAATTTTCCACTTGCGGCTCTGACCATCCCTCAAAACAAGAGATAGCTGCGTCCACGTCCCCCTTCCTCAAGAAAACATTTTACCTCCTCAATTCGCTGGAATGACCCGCCAACTTTATAGAGGTTTTCGATTAAATGATACCAATCCAATATTTCAATTCTTTCCTGTTTCTCTCCGAGCTCACGAAATAAATTCCAGATACCATCATGTCCATCTCCTAAACAAATTAAAGGCTTGGCCAAAACTTGAGAATTAACCAAATCTAATAAAGCTGAGTTATCTTGAAAAAAAGCCGCTACCCCCAGTTGATGAAAACTCACTGCTTTATAATCACGCCAAATTAAGGCTTTTCCCTTGGCAGTTCTTAGTCGTACCTTACCGCCATCTAGGCTCATTTCTTCCACTTCTACTTCTGGGTTAGACGGTAATTCTTCAAAAGCCTAGCGATGTACGAGGCGTTGTTGGGTACTGTGAGAAACAGCAATCCCTGTCAATGATTTTATTTTCTGCGCCGATTTCTCGTAGGATTCATCGCCACTTAATAGCAAACAGTTCTTCTCTAACATTGGACTCATCTGAGTCCGAGACTTTATTTCTAATTTTTTCGCTTGTTTTTCTGTAATTGGTAATTCCCCCAAAATACTTTTCACTTTTCTCGTACGACCGGCAGTTTCTTCTGTGCTTGTTTTGACAAAAAAATACCGATTTCTGGGTTAACATAATGAATCATTAAATCTCTGACTGTCTCCTCTATCTCTCCCAAGTTATTAAATTTCTTAATTTGGGATTGCTCATAGAGACATTGCCCTAACTCTTGACATAACTCTTTAATTCTTTTTTCATTTTCTGATAACATTGAATTATTCCTCCCATCGAGAGCTATTCTGAATTGTAAGTTATAACTATTATAATCTCATTTCTCTTTGTGATCAAGTTGAAGATTTTCTAGTTTTTGACGGCTCTAAGTATTAATACTCATTGCATAAGTGAGATGCTCCCTAAAAACACTGCTCAAAGAAGAGTTACTTGAAGCAAAAATTGATAGAGATGCAGAGGTTATTAAGACAGCAGAAGAATTACTCAAGCAATTAAAACCTGAAGAATTTGCCGCAGGTAAGTATAATATTAATGTTGGTGGTGATATTAAGGGAATGGGGGGAGATGGCACTTTTAAGGGAATTGCAGGAGATATTAGTGGTGGAAATATTAGTCAGAACATTAATTAGTTGAGGATTATTTAGTAGGGAAATTTATGTCAATTACTGTTGAGGTAGAACTTAAAGATTTTCTAATTCAAATCAATCAAAAGTTAGACAATATTCAAAAAGATGTTACTGATATTAAGATTGAACTTAGTGAAGTTAAAGGTGAAATTAAGCGTCTGGAGGGAAAAATTGATGGTGTCGAGAAGCGTCTGGAGGAAAAAATTGATGGTGTCGAGAAGCGTCTAGAGGAAAAAATTGATGGTATTGAGAAGCGTCTAGAGGGAAAAATTGATGGCGTGGAAAAGCGCTTAGAGAATCAAGAGTTTGTCAGTCGAGGGATTTTAGTTGCTTTAATTGTAACGATTTTAGGCGGTTTGGCTAAATTGTTTGGTTTAGTAGGAAGTCCTTAAAAATTGCTAATTCTAAAACTGCAATTTAAAGTTAACTTTAAAAGAATAATTTTGGGGTAGCAAAAATGACTGATAAAAGTTATTATTCAGAAATAGGGGGTGATGTTAAAGGTCTTATTGGTGATGGTGAATTTAAGGGAATTGCGGGTGATATTAGTGGGGGTGTAATCAATCAATATATTATCACCCAAAAGTCAGGAGTTGAGATTCAGTCTCAAACTTTAATTACGGGTTCACCTTATTTGGGTTTAAGGAAGTTTGAGGTAGATGATAAGGATAGGTTTTTTGGGCGAGATAATTGGATTATTGAGTTAACCGATTATTTAAAACAACAGAATGTTTTATTGCTTTTAGGTGCGTCAGGAAGTGGTAAATCTTCTCTCGTGCAAGCGGGTTTAATTCCTAAGTTAAAGGATGATTTTGGCGCGAATAGATTGGTTAATTTAACTTTTGTTCCTGATGTTAATCCCTTTGAGTCTTTTTATGGTTGTCTTTTGGCAAATAGATATAAACAATCCCAAGCGAAATTAGCACAAGCTGTTAAGGAAGAGACTTTAATTAAGGTGGTTGAAGAATTAAAAAATAATTCTGATTTATGGTTTATTTTTATTGACCAATTTGAGGAGTTATTTACTCGTACACCGAAGACGGAAAGAGATATTTTTATTAAAAGTTTGATTAAATTAATTGAAAATAATAATAGTTTAGTTAAAATTGTGATGACGATGAGGGCGGATTTTTTAGATAAATTAAGTCCTTATCCCAGTTTAGGAAAAATCCATGATCAGTATAGCAAGATGTTAACGGATATGGATGAAAGTGAGTTAAGATTAGCGATTGCTGAACCGGCGGCGAGAAATGGGGTAATTTTTGAAAAGGGATTAATTAATCAAATTATTGCCGATTTTTATGAACAGGCTGGCTCTTTACCTCTGTTACAATATACGTTAGATTTATTGTGGCAAAAAAATCATATTCAAGAGCGGGTTTTAAATATTAAGACTTATCAAGAGATTGGTGGGGTAACGGGTGCGCTAGAAAAACAAGCGGATAAAATTTATAGTCAATTTAATGAACAGCAACGGAAAGCAGCAGAGGAAATTTTTCTAGAGTTAATTAGTTTAGAAGGGAAAGAAGCAGTTAGCAGAAGGGCGGATAAATCGAGTTTTGAACAGGAGGAAATGCAAAAGGAGGTTCTCTATCAATTGATAGATAATCGTCTGTTGGTGAGTAAGGGAGAAGACGGGAAAGCAACGGTTGAGGTGGCACATGAAGAATTGTTGCGGTGTTGGCAAGTGTTACAGGATTTAATTCGAGAAAAGGAGGAGATAATTGTTCTGAGAAGTCGTTTATATGCTGATGCTAAACAGTGGGATGATTTACAGAAGCAAGATGCAGTAAAAGCGAGTAGTGAGCTTTGGGGAGGTTCTAAGTTAGCCAAAATTGTTGAGTTTCAAAAGAATAATTCTCTGCCTAATTTAGATCCTGTGGCGATAGAGTTTATTAAGGCGAGTATTAGTCAAGCAGAACGACAAAAAAACGAAAAAATTAGAACAGCGCGAAGGATTGCGGTGGTTTCTTTGGTGGCGGTGGTGGTTAGTAGTAGTTTGGGTTGGATGGCTTGGCAAAAAACCAGACAAGCAGAATTTAATCAAGCTGAGTCTCTTGGTAGATATTCCTTATCTCTATTGAATGAACATAAAAACTTGGAGGCTTTCGTCGAAGCGATTAAAGCGGGAAAAATTCTACAAAAGCAGCAGACGTACAACAAGGAGGTGACTAATGCCTTACAGGAACTTCTCAACCGCAAAAGTGAACGCAATCGCTTAGAGGGGCATGATGACTTTGTCCAGAGTGTTAATTTTAGTCCCGACGGCAAGACTTTGGTGAGCGGTAGTAGGGACAAGACTATCAAACTCTGGAATGTAGAAACAGGACAAGAAATTCGCACCCTCAAGGGGCATGATAGCGGTGTCGGAAGCGTTAATTTTAGTCCCGACGGCAAGACTTTGGTGAGCGGTAGTTGGGACAAGACTATCAAACTCTGGAATGTAGAAACCGGTAAAGAAATTCGCACCCTCAAGGGGCATTATAGCTTTGTCTATAGCGTTAATTTTAGTCCCGACGGTAAGACTTTGGTGAGCGGTAGTGACGACAAGACTATCAAACTCTGGAATCTTGGGACAGACTGGGGCTTAAGTGATTTAATGGGGCGTAGTTGCGATTGGGTGCGGGTTTATTTGCACAATCCTAATTCTGGTGTTAGGGAGGAGGATAGGGGTTTGTGTGATGGGATTGGGGGTAAATCGTCAGTATCAGGATTTTGAGGATTAGAGGATTTTCAGGATGCTCAACCTTAAAAGATTGTCAGGATTTTCCAAGTAAATAATCCAGTTAATCCTAAAATCCCGTTAATCTTGGTTTAGACTTCTTTGTGAGGATACAGAAGGATTGTAGGGCGATGCAGAAGAGTTGTAGGACAATACAGAAAGATTGTAGGATAATGCAGGACTTAAACGCTTTAATGGGGCGTAGTTGCGATTGGGTGCGGGTTTATTTGCACAATCCTAATTCTGATGTTAAGGAGGAGGATAGGGGTTTGTGTGATGGGATTTGATCCCCCCCTGCCCCCTTATCAAGCTATCCATTAGTCAGAGCTTTCTTAACAAAAAGAGAAGAAACTTAAAAAAAGGGGAAACGATTGATAGGTATAGTTTTGAAAGAAGGAATTAAGGTGGAGGTAAGCAAAAAAATGGAGAAATGGGCAGCCCAAGAATTACAGTATGCAGACCTAGGGGACACCAGAAAAAAGAAAAGGTTAATCAGTATCGTGGAAAACTTGGCCAGCTAATCTAGTACAAGTGTGCCACAAGCTTCGGGAAATCTAGCCGCAGCGAGTGCCACATCTGACTTTTGGAATTCCCCCTATTTTCACCCCTCAGATCTAATTGCCGCCCAAGCCAAAAGTACAGTAGAAAGAATCAAAGAACATCCAATAGTTTTGGCAGTTCAAGACACAACCAGTTTAGACTTGACAACACAAAAAGCCAAAAAAGGCATGGGTTATCTAGATTGTAAAACATCCTTTGGACTCAAAGTTCATACCAGCTTAGGAGTGTCACCGCCAGGAATAAGCTAAGACGCATTTAAACCGCTTATTCTTAGATTAGCCGAACCTCCCCCCCTTGCCCCCCGACCCCCACCCCTAGGGTTGGAGGGGGCCACCCCCTGCCACCAGGAAAAACTTTTTGCCGCAAACCCTACTTACCTCACCATTAAGATAACTGCTATAATTATTCGATTCAAGAGCCAAAAGTAAAACCAGAAATATAGAGAGCTTAGTAACAAGCTCTCTATAAAGTTTAGGTCTTTTACCACTTATCTTCTAGACTAGTATCTGTTAGCAGTATTCAAGCTAACCACTTGAATATTCAGATTAATTTTTTGTCCTTCCCGGCTAATTTCTACGGGCAAATTATCGCCAATTTGAGTATTAGCAACAATTTCCCGAACCGCATCGGGATCGGTGACATTCTTACCACCTACAGACTTTAACACATCACCCGATCGCAATCCTGCTGCTGCGGCAGGAGAATCTCTCATCACTCGCACTAACAAGACACCAGAATCATCGGGGACAGTCCAATTATCAGCCATGGGACTATCGGCTAATTGTTCTTTTACCTCTGGAGTTAACTGCACCATTTGAACACCGAGATAGGGATGTTCTACCTTACCCGTGGCGATTAATTGTTCAGCGATTTTTTGGGCAGTTTTAATCGGAATAGCAAAACCTAAACCCTGGGCATTTTGAATGATAGCGGTGTTAACTCCGATAACTTCTCCCCGAGCATTTAACAAAGGTCCGCCGGAATTTCCGGGGTTAATTGCCGCATCGGTTTGCAGGAAATCCACCAATTTATCACTAGCACCAATTTGGGAGCCATTGCGTTCCTTAGCACTAATAATCCCCGTGGTGACAGTGTTATCTAATCCCAAAGGATTACCGATAGCGATCGCCCATTCTCCCACCTGTAAACTATCAGAATTACCTAATTTAACCGTGGGTAAATTGCTCGTTTCCACCTGTACCACTGCCACATCAGTTAAAGGATCACTACCTAAGACTTTGCCATCAATGGTGCGACCATCTTTGAGGGTGACAGTCACCTTATCTGCTCCCTCGACAACGTGAGCATTGGTGATAATTTTACCGTCATTACTGATAATAAACCCCGAACCTGTACCTCTTTGAACTTGTTTTTCTCCTCGCTCTGGTATTTGAGAACCGAAGAAGCGACGGAAAACAGGATCGTTAGCAAATTCGCCTAAATCACCGCCTCCATTGACTTCCCTAGAAGCATTAATTCTTACCACCGCCGGCCCCACTTCTTGCACCACAGAAGCGACAAAATTGGTGGGCATAACCAGAGACGAGGGAGCGGCAGCCGCTGGTGCGGAGGGGCGAGGATTATTGGCAGCGGGGGCAATATTTTGGGCTAATTCTAGAGGATTTTGACTGTAGGCATAGGTAGCACCGATACCTAACCCAGCACCCAAAACCAGTAAAGAGGAATAGGCAAAAAGTTTTTTCATCGCAGAAGATTTGGAGCGTTTGGGATTGCCTTCGTTGCGCGGGGAAATATTATCGTTAAAAATATTGCGAGTCATAGTTTTTATTGTTTAACCATTCTGAGAAGGGAATAAAAGTCAGTCCTAGTAATCGTGGGTGTGAGAGGAGTGTTTCGGAAAACGGCTGAGGACTGACTATCTCTAATTTAGGCAGGGGATATGAACTTACTGTGACGCAGACATGAAGTTTTGATTGCAAGGTCATTATCCTAGTGGATAGACAGATAGAAAGATAGAGAAAAAGGTCAATGATAGATTTTTCCGGCTCTTCGGTTTGTGTTATGCAATGGACGGGGGTTATAAGGAATGGAACCCTTATATAGAAAGGCATTTAGGATTTTTGTCAATTGTTTTTGTCTAGAGCGAACTAATCAATTAAGTCTTTTGCCAAATAAGGATTTAGTCGATTTATGCCCCCCTATCGAACCATACCAAGTAACGAAGAAGGCTCTTCGGTAATTGTTATGCAAATAATTAACTTAAAATAAAATTCGATGAGAGTACCTACGCTCAAAAATAGCTAAAATTCATACAGGGAAAGACTTAAGGCACAAACTGGTTAATGCTAAAAAATAGACAATTGAGTTAAGATTTGATATAATAGCCAAAAACCACAGTATTTTACTTATGATACTTGTAGAAGGAACGTCTATTCAAGGCTATCTACACCTAGAAAATATCGGTATAGTTTGACGAATCGAATCGAAAAATCAAAAAGCAATCTGTCCTCGTTGTGGGTTAGAGAGCGATAAACTCCACCAAAATCATCGACATTTAGTCAAAGATTTACCGCTCTCAGGACAACCAGTGTACCTACAGGTTAATCGTCGTCAATTTAAGGGCGATAATTGTCGAAAACCCTTTGGTGAAGAGTTAGATTTTGTCGCCAGTAAACGAACCTATACGAAAAGACTAGCCGAAAATATACTCGAACAATTAAAAGAAGGAGATATTTTAAATGTTAGTCGAATAAATGACGTAACGGAAGAAGAGATTCAAAGAATGA
>NZ_JAPZSR010000482.1:0-3110 GCF_027531875.1 Microcystis sp. LE19-84.1B
AGCTATGGAAGGCTTAAATAATCGTAGTCGTGTAATTTTGCGTCAGACTTATGGGTTAAGAAATTTTCAACATCTGCGCTCACGGCTGTTAGCAGCCAATCATTGATTAGTTAAACTTATCACCATCAGTCCAATAGACCCCGTAGGATTACAGCCCTTAACCCCGATATACTCAAAGTCTTTTTGTGCAATCTCGGGAAATTCACAGCATAATCGCTGTCTAAGTTGGTTAATCAAAGAATTTTTGTTTTTATCAAGCTGTTTTTTTTCGTGAAAAGTCCGACGTAATAAATCGATCGAGTCATAGTCGTAATTATTTAAAAGCGGGGGATTGCCTAGATCATCTAACCCTGATTTGTCGAAATAAGTTAGGGCAATGGTTAGAGCGTCAAGATAATCATCTTTATTTTTAGTTTTAAAGTAGTGCTGCCGATTTATCTTGGTTTGTTGATGAGATATCCAATAAATATCTAATCCTAACTTTTTAGCGCAATTAACCCAAAAACTAGCGTACCAGTAACCCGTAGGCTCTAAAATTATAGCGTCAACTTCTAAAGATTTAATAATCTCGATCGCTTCAGCGTTGCACTCTAGCTTATAAGCTATCTCGTTAAGCTGAGTGTTTCCCTTAATTCGCGAGTATCCCTTGACAGGTTCTCCAATACTTTTCGAGTATTGTAGAGGGGAAACAGATGGAAACTCGCACAATAAAACTACGATAGCCCAATTACGACTAACGTCTATGCCTAGTATTTTCATCGGTTATAATGGGAGTTAATTGGATTTAAAAAGAATTAGCCTTACGATACTCCCGTAGGGCTTTTTAAGCCCTATCTCACTTTAAAAGGCACAATTCTTGAAAGTCCTTGAAGCCTTACGATGTAGTAACAAGCTAAAACTTGAATTCAATGAAAAAGGCACTCTTAGACTAAGATTAGGTTTGGACCCTAACCTCATCCCCTCGGCCTTAGCCGATAGGGTGCGATTAGGTTAAACACATACTTCGTCATCATCTAATAAAGGAACAGGACGTCCTGTGGGAGGGTATTCGTCTGGGTAGCGGTCGGTATTGTCATCGTCATCATCCCAATCGCTATCATCCCAATCGCTTTGTTGTTTTACCTCCTCTATACTGGGAATATCTTCATGATTGTATCGCTTGTCGTCAGGGGGTTCATCAAACAAAGTTCCCCAATTAACTGTCTCTGTTCTAAGAACTTCTGTAAAAGCGTCATAGTCTTCCCCGTCAATTCTTACTACGTTCCCGTCGGACATTTTTAAAATTAATTTATCCGGGTCTGGCTTGACAAAACAAACATGATCTAAATTAATCCAGTAGGATTGTCCTTCATCTTTGCCATAATAAAAATTAGCCATTAGTTTCCTCTACATTGATAAAATTAAGATAATCCGTTTCTAATCGAAAACTTTGCCGATTATTCAGCACAGCGACGTAATTCTTAGCAGGGATTAAGTAAGCTGAAAGAATCCCACAATGAAGCCGATCGGGATATTCAACTAGAACAAAGTCGATTAATTCGCTCAAAATTGATTCTATGACCTAATCAGAGAAAGTCTCTAATAGGAAAGAATTTTTATCTTGGCTTAATTGACTCGATTGTGGTAATTGACTCATCGATTGTGCTAATTGCTTCATTTTCTTTTTCCTTGCAGTAAGAGATATTTTGCTTAATCTTGTTTGAGAGATCGTCAATTTCTCTTTTGTAAGTTTTTAGCCGCGCTTGCATTTTAGATATTTGTTCTCGATGTGATTTTAGATTATCTATTCCGTTCGAGACAGGGATAGATAATAAGGACGCGTTCGCAAAGTCAATAGCATAACTTAGATGCTGAGAACAAAAGCCTAGCAGTTTATTGATGATCGAGAGATAGTGGGATAGAAAATTATAAAATTCTACCCGCGCAAAAATTGTTTTTTTGGTCATTGGAATAATTGACTGATTTTTAGGGAGTAGCAAAAAATAAAATCACCCTATCAGAAAAGGACTAACTTGCCATTGTCAAATAGGTATGAGTTAACAACAGGAGAATAGTAATTATCCTGATAGCTAAAATTAGCACGGTAACGCTGAGTATAATTAGGCAAATCTTGATTTTTTTCCTCATCCGGTTCATCCTCATCCGGTTCATCTGGTGGTACTGTGTCCTGGCCAGAGTCATCCTCGTCGGGTAACAACGAGTCGATCAAATCCTCTAGCAGCTGAGTGGGAGACATTCCCGCTTCTGCGGCCTTTTCCCGCAACTTTTCCCATGACTCAAGAGAGATGTTCACCTTTTTGGAGTTAGGTAGCTTGTGAAACGGATCCCCAAGGTGGGACTTGACCTTATCTAAGGTTAACTCGTGGTCGGCGTAAGTCTCACAAATATCACGCCATGCCTCCAAAAGGTCAGTCTCGCTAAACTTGGATAACTCCAATGCGATCGAGGCATTCATAGGCAATCGATCGCACCCGGCAGATATGAGATGAGACATTACCCGCGCGGAGCGAATCCAATTGTTGACAGCACTGGAAGTCTTACCGATAGCGTTCTCGCAAAACTGCTTGAAAGAAGTGTAACGCTTGCGCCATCCCTTGCATAACTTTATTTTCCAAGAGATTAAACCGATTTCGTACCAAGAGGTTAGATTTCTCTTGATTCCCAATACTAGATTGGGTAATTCATCTATCAATTCGCCTAGTCCGTAAGCTTCCTCGATGCTAATGGCCATGTCGTAAAGAGACCGGCCTAACTCATTTTCTGGAATGTCGGAACCGAACAGGGGTTCAAAAGGGTTGAGGCAATGACCGGGTTTAACCGGCCAGTCCTCTTGTATTCGATCGCTAATTATGGTGGTGTTCATGGGATAAAACGGGGGAAAAATCCCCCCCTGTAAAGGACATCTATCAAAAACTCCTCAGTGTTCTATGAGTACAAAGCAAATTTCCTCAATCCATAGGCATACCCAGCAGCAATTCTCATTTTGAAATAAATAGAGCATTAACCCCGATTTTGGCAGGGAAAATATAGTACGAAGCAACTATTTTCTAGGAGAGGCGAACAATAAAAAAACAATTGGCTGGACAAATTAAGTATAAATACTCAAGCAA
>NZ_JAPZSR010000054.1:0-18545 GCF_027531875.1 Microcystis sp. LE19-84.1B
TCTAGCGACTTGGCGGAGAAGAAATGTCCCTAGCTTCTCATCCGTGTTTTTTCAATTAATTATTGACTATCAACTAATCAGCGATCGCAGTTCAAGGGGAAGGGGTCAAAGGTCAAAAGGCGATCGCGGTCAATGGATAATTATCAACCATAGCTCCTGCGGCCATGGGCTACTATTTTGACCATCAGGAAGAAATCAACCTGGAAATCACCTAAGAATGGGATCAGATACAGGTTAGCATGACGCGAATAGCTAAATCACCTTTTTACACTGGCAGAAAGAAGTGACTTTCCCCCCCTTCCCCCGAATGTACCCCGTAACTGATATAAGTAGAGATGTAGGTCTATAACCAAAATTGCCGCATCAGTTCGGTTAGGTGACTGTTTTTCGCTTGTCTAGGAGGGTAGATATGCTCAACGAATTAATTTATGAAGGATTAGGTTTAAGTGCTGTTTTCGGAGGACTATTCCTCTGGTCGCGCTCTGGTCTCGTCAGCAAAAATACCGCCCTTTTAGCCGCACAAGCGCAATTACAGCAAAGTAACGCAGATTTGTTGGTTCAAGTCAAGGGTTTAGACGTGGCGCAATCAGACTTAAAAGACGAAAATCAGCAGTTGCACGCCAAGATAATTCACATAGAACAACATTCCGCCCAATTACAGTATAAAGCTACGGATTTAGAAAATTCTCTCCAGTCCCTCCAGCAAGCTGTGCAGATAGGTGAGAGTGAAATCGAACAACTGAAAACCACCGCTAAGGACATAGAAGCGGAGAAAGCTGGTTTGATGGAGAAGTTAGAGGCAGAAAAAGCCCAAATTACTAGCCTAGAGGCACAGATTCAAACTTTAGAGCAGCAAAAAGGTGAAATTAACCGTCAATTTGATTTGACCAAAAAACAGACCACCTCTCTCTATAGTCAAATTCAGACCCTAGAACAGGATAAAGCTCTCTTACAGCAAGATATAGAAAAAGCCGAGGAATTAAAGGCGAAAGTGGCCGATTTAGAGCATAAAAATCAAGAATTAAGCGATTTAGCCGCCCAAATTCCCAGCTTGCAAGGTCAAATTCAAACCCTAGAACAGAATCTGGCTCACCAAACAGAACAGTATGAGCAAGGACAGCAAGAAATAGCCAGCTTACAGGGTCAAATTAGCGGGTTAGAACAGGAAAAAAAGTCTCTCAGCGAAGATTTAGCCGCAAGTCAAACTCGATCGCTCTCTTTAGGCCAAGAATGCGACAATTTAACTATAAAACTCCAAGAAACCGTCGCTCAAGTGGCGGCTATAACCGACGAAAAGGACAGTCTCGGCGCTCGTCTCGAAGCAGCTAAACTGGAGTTACAAGCTTTGGAAGTCCAGAAAGGGGAATTATCGGCAGAATTAACCACTGCTGCCGAAAAAATTGCTGATTTAGAAGGGCAATTACAGGAATTAACCCAGTTACCCCAACAGTTAGAAACCTATCGGGAAAATATTGCCAATTTAGAGATTCAACTACACCAATTAAGTGCCGAAAAAGACCAATTAGAAGCCACAACTTCCCGTCATATCGAGGAATTAAGCCAACAAAATCGCCAAATAACTCAAGATTTAGAAGTCCAAAAAACGGCAGCTAAAGCTTTAGAAAAGGAAAAAATTAAGTTTGAGGGTGAGTTAACAACTAAGCAAGAAAAAATCGCCGCTTTAGAGGTTCAAATTCAAAACCTACAACAAGAAAGAGACGATTTCTCTCGACAAACTGCCCCTATTACTACTAATGAACCGGAAGCAATTATTAGCGAGACTCCGGTAGTAGAAGAACCGGAAACTCCCCCGGTGATTGCCGAGGAAACTCCGGTAGTAGAAGAACTGGAAACCCCCCCGGTGATTGCCGAGGAGACTCCTGTGGTGACAGCAGAAAAAATCACGGTTGCCGATACAAGTTTAGAAGTGCAACCCGCAGCAAAGATAGTCCAGACGAGTCAAGAATCCGCAGAAAATCCCCTAAGAGGAAAAACCGTAGTTATACTAGGAACCTTCAGCCAAATCAGTCGCGAGAAAGCGAAATCATTGATTATTAATGTCGGTGGTACTGTTACCGGTTCCCCCAGTGCGAATACTGATTATATTCTCCTCGGTAAAGCTCCCGGTGAGAAACTCAAAAAGGCTCAAAAATTAGGCATTAAAACCCTTTCAGAAGCCCAATTTCTGCAAATGGTAGAATTACTTTAGCCGTCGGTCGTCGGTCGTCAGGTGATAGGGTGATAGGGTTTTGGGGTGATAGGGTGATGAGACAGCTTCCCCACTTCCCCACTTCCCCACTTCCCCACTTCCCCACTTCCCCACTTCCCCACATCCCCACATCCCCACACCTCCCTTTCCATTGATTACGAAAATTATGAGTCAAAAAATTGCCTTTTTAGGATTAGGAGTGATGGGAGCGCCGATGACGGCTAATCTTGTCCGTCAGGGTTTTGCTGTCAATGCTTGGAATCGTACCCCAGAAGCGCCGGGGATAACCATTGCTGGGGCAGCTGGTGCGAACATTTGTTCTAATATTGCCGCCGCCGTCAGGGATGCCGAGATTGTCTTTACCTGCGTCGGGGATGTGCCTGACGTGGAAGCGGTAATTTTGGGACCGGGGGGTGTCGTGGAATCGGCAGCGGTGGGAACTCTGGTGGTGGATATGAGTACCATTGGCTCTCAAGCCGCTAGGATGATTGGTAAAAAGCTAGAGGAAAATAATCTCCGTTTTCTCGATGCTCCCGTCTCTGGGGGCGATATTGGGGCGAAAAACGGCACTTTAACTATTATGGTGGGGGGGAAAGAAGCGGATTTTCAGACTTGTCTGCCCTGTTTTCAAGCCATGGGTAAAACTATTCGCTGGTGTGGCGAAATTGGCAACGGACAAGCGGTAAAACTCTGTAATCAAGTCTTGGGGGCAGTTCACATGGTGGCGCTGTGTGAGGCTCTAAAAATGGCAAAAATTCAAGGATTAGACCCCAATTTAGTCATAGAAGTCTGTAAAACGGGGGCGGCAGGTTCTTGGGCGTTGGAAAATTTGGGACCAAAAATCCTCGCCCAAGATTTACAGCCAGCTTTTATGATTGAACATATCTTAAAAGATTTGCGATTAGTCAAAGAAACTGCCCAGACAGCCGGGGAAATTCTGCCCGGGACAGATTTAGCAGAAGCTTTATTTAAAGTAGTAGCGGAATTGGACGAAGGCAAGGGAATTAAACAGGGAACCCAAGCGATGATTCGCGCCTATGATTAAGCATTTTGTTGGCGATAAATATCATCGGTACGGGCAGCCATGATGAAGTCATTTTGATGTAATCCGCCCACGTCATGAGTCCACCAAGAAACGGTAACTTTACCCCATTCTGTCAATAAAGCGGGGTGATGGCCTTCTTTTTCCGCCGCTTCTCCCACGGCATTAGTAAAGGCGATTGCCCCTTGAAAATTGGCAAATTTATAGAGTTTTTGCAGACGGGGAATCCCCTCGTATTCTAAGAGATTCCAATCGGGAATTTTAGCCTGTAAAGCGGTAATTTCCTCGGCAGTGATAGGAGAAGAACCCGATTGATAAGGTTGACATTTTTGTTGAGCAAGTTCGGTCATAGGGGTATCAATTAAGATTTTTTAAGTAAGTAGTTATAATTAAATTGAAGATAGATTTTGCCTCTGATCCCCCCTTGATAAGGGGGGTGCCGATAGGCGGGGGGATCCCCCCTGCCCCCCTTGATAAGGGGGGTATCTGACAACTTTTAACACCTACCTACTTACCTTTATTATAGAGGAAAATACCCCAGAGAAATTTTCTATTCTTCCTCTGACTCTGGAGAACTTACCCAAGGGGTAGAAGATTCGGCAGCTTTCGGGAAAGAAAAAGATTTTTTTGGAGGAGAAGGCAATAATTCCAATTGTCGATTACCGGTTTTATAGCTAGTTTTATTTTTCTGCTCTCCCCGTCGTCGTTGGGAGGTTTTTTCCTCTGTCGTATTTTCGGCTATCACTTCATACAAAATCGCCCGTTTATCCTCTTGTTGGCCTTTTCTTAAAACCCGTCCCAAACGCTGAATATATTCCCTAGTGGAACCAGTTCCCGATAAAATAATCGCGATGCGTGCTTCCGGCACATCAACCCCTTCATTAAGAACATGGGAAGTCACCAGAATTTTGTATTCTCCCTGACGAAAACGGGTCAGGATTTCATGGCGTTCTTTCACGGGAGTTTGATGGGTTATGGCAGGTATTAAAAAGCTCTCGGAAATGCGGTAAACTGTGGCATTATCGTTGGTAAAAATTAAAATTGCTTCCGGATAGTGTTCACAGATTAACTCGGCTAAAACCCGCAATTTTCCCTGGGTTCCGGAGGATATTTCCTTCGACTCCCGGTGCGCTAACATCGCCCGGCGCCCTTCGCTACTTCTGGCACTAATCATGACAAAATTTTGCCAACCATCTAAACCAGACAAACTGAGATTATTTCTTCTTAAAAAATCATTGCGAATTTTAATTGCTTCTTGATATTTTTCCTGTTCTTTGGCAGATAGTTTCACTTTAATTTGAATTATTTCATGATCCGCTAGGGCTTTTCCTGACAAGTCTTGGGGACTTTTTTTATAAACAATTGCACCGATAAGATAATCTAAATCTTGATGACTACCATCACCGCGATCCGGTGTTGCTGTTAAGCCTAAACGATAGGGTGCGATCGAATCTTCCGCTATTTTCCGAAAGAAATCCGATGGTAAATGATGACATTCATCAAAAATTAAAAAAGCGTAACGATTGCCAAGAGTTTCTGAATAAATTGCCGCACTTTGATAAGTGGCGATTAAAATAGCACTATTATCCTTAGAACCTCCCCCTAATAATCCCACCTCGGCATCGGGAAAAGCCGCCAACATCTGGGCATACCACTGGTGCATTAAATCAATAGTCGGCACGATAATTAAGGTGCTGCGGGGAGTCGATTGTAGAGCTAATTGGGCAAGATAGGTTTTACCAGCAGCGGTGGGAAGGACGATAACACCCCTTCTCTGGGATTTTTTCCAAGCGATTAACGCTTCAGTTTGGTGGGGGTAGGGTTCCCGTTCAAAACTGGCAATTAATTCTAAATTGTTAAAAGCTTTTGCTTCATCTTGGAAGTTAATGCCCTCCTCCTGTAGGGTTTCCACGAGAGGACGATAATGAATGGCCAAAATGCGAAATCTTTCGATACGATCATCCCAAGTGGCAAAATCTAGCCATTTTTTCCCTTTTGGTGGTGGATGGAGAATTAAGGTTCCTCGCTCATATTTGAGGGTGGGTAAGCGCATTTTTCAGTTATCAGTTATCAGTTATCAGTTATCAGTAAACAGAACGTAGGTTGGGTTGAAGCATGAAACCCAACGCCCGCTCATGTTACGCTACCGCTAACCCATCCTACAAATAATTGTGCCTCCCTACTTATCAGTTATCAGTTATCAGTAAACAGTAAACAGTATAAGTGAACTGAAAACTTACATCTGATAACTGATAACTTATTCAAGGCTGACGGCGGCAAGATAGCTTATCGCTAGATCATATTGATCGGGTTAAAAAAATAGAGTGTGAATTAACACACTCTCAGCATATCGGAACAGCCAAAGTTTGGCAATAGATTAAATCTTTTCGGTTAGTTTAGTCAGAACGCGATTGGAACGTTCCACAAAAGCTTGCATTCCCTCAGCATCAAATCCTTTTTGAGCGATTAAAGCTAAATCATAAACGTGCTGACAGAGCATTTTCGCTAATTGCGCCGATGGAGATTCGCCACTACCAGTAACAATACTTCCCTGACTAATCTGGACAATCTGTTGAATTAAGGGATGATTAGTATTAATCATCAGAATATGTTCTTCGGGGAAAGCCATGGCTTTTTGTTGCATCATTGCCGTCATTTCCTGTAAGCGTCGCATCGCTTCTGGAAGTAAGACAATTGCTGGGGGAGTACCTTGGGGATCATCAGATTTCAAGGCTTCAGTTTTGATATTGATGCGGGAATTATCGAGAGCTTTGGCGAAGATTTCTTTGATTAATTCAGCCCGGGTTTTATTACTGGCGGGATCGATAATTTCACTAGCTTGATCCTGTTCGAGCAGTGTCGAGTCTAATTCAGAATCAACCCGGGTGAATTTCACATCAGAGTATTCTCTTTCTAGGAAAGGAATAAAGTAATTAGTATCGATGAAAGAATCAAAGAAGAGGATTTCTAACCCTTGATTTTTGTAGAGTTCAACGTAGGTGGATTGGCTACGAGGATCGGTACAGTAAAAAACTCGATTTTCGTGGCGTTCTTTATGGCGTTCTAGGTAGGCTTTGAGAGTAGTATAACCTTCCTGTTCGATCGCTTCTAGGGGAGTTTTTGCCGTTGTTTCTTGCCATGCGTCACCTTCGGCGGTTTGCACTTCCACTTGTACCGCAGTTTCTGGGAGTTTGTAGGTAGTGCGATAGATTAAAATATCTTCTACCTGCTGTTTAAATTTATCCTCTTTTAAGGAACCAAATTTAATAAAAGTTCCCACATCTTCCCAACAACGAATATATTCTTTGGCGTCTTCGTTGTAGAGAGATTTGAGGCGATCAGCAATTTTTTTGGCAATAAAATCGGCAATACGGCGAACGGTGCGATCTTTGGTTAAAGCACTTCGAGACACATTTAAAGGAATATCTGGACTATCGATAACTCCTCGCAAGGGTATCAGGAAATCGGGAATAATTTCCTCGCAATGATCGCTGACAAAAACCTGATTACAGAATAACTTTAATTGTCCTTTTGAGACATCCACATCCGGTCTGAGTTTGGGAAAATAAAGAATGCCATTGAGCAAGAAAGGATAATCGGTATTCAGATGTACCCAGAGTAAAGGTTCTTCTTGGAAAGGATAGAGATAACGATAGAATTCTAGGTAGTCTTCTTTAGTCAGATTTTGAGGAGATTCTTTCCATAAAGCCCGTTGTTGATTAATCACTTCCCCATCAATTTTAATGGGAACGGGCATAAAATCTGAGTAGGTTTTGACTAACTGGCGAATGCGGGCAGGTTCTAAATATTCCCCTTCCTCATCCATTAAAGTTAGGGTGATAGTGGTGCCGATTTGGCTGCGGGAAGAATCGGTTAATTCAAACTCGGGAGAACCATCACAAGACCAATGGACAGGGGTAGCACCTTCTTGATAGGAAAGAGTATCAATTTCTACCTTTTTAGCCACCATAAAAGCCGAATAAAAACCTAGGCCAAAATGGCCGATTAAATCGTTGGCTGATTTTTGGTATTTATTGATAAATTCTTCCGCACTGGAAAAGGCAACTTGGTTAATATATTTCTTGATTTCTTCCGCCGTCATCCCGATACCATTATCGGTAATTGATAGGGTACGATTTTCTTTGTCGATGGCGAGATTAATTTCTGGTTCGGGGACTTCTCCTCTCGCTTCTCCTGCTAAGGAAGCCATTTTAAATTTCGAGATGGCATCAACACTATTTGATATCAATTCCCGCAGAAAAATTTCATGGTCAGTGTAGAGGGATTTTTTGATAATAGGGAAGATATTCTCGGTATGAATCGTGATATTACCTTTTTCGAGTACCGTCATACGTTCAATCACTAAGGGCTTGACTATTCTAACTTTTTTATTCTGCTCGATAATGGCAGCATTGATCACAGAGCGATTGCCCAACTTCCTCTAGGGGGATAACCGTACCGATAAAGGGATTTAACGGCAGCAGGGCGATTTCTGGAACTCGATCGCAAAAATCGGGTTTATTGATGACTTTTTGACTTTTACAAGCGGTTGGTTGAGATTTGCCGATTGAGCCAGAATTGCAGTAGCTCTACTGTTCACTTTGCAGATATCCCTCAATCAAAATATCGGGATTGAGATAATTAACCGTGACATTTTCTAACTGTAAAGCTTGGCTCATTAACTGGAAACCTAAATCACCCACGGCAGTGGGTGCATTAATTCCCCCGATGATTTTGGGCGCAATAAAAGCGATAATTTTTTGTACCATGCCCTCAGCGATCGCTGCTGCACTTAAACCGCCGCCGCACTCCCACAAAACCTGACAAAATCCCCTTTGATCAAGATTTTCCATCACTAAAGTGGGTGTCACCTCGGTTAGTTCGATCACTTCCACGCCTTTTGTTAATAATTGTTGCTTAAGCTTGACATTAGCATCAATTTGTGTATAGACAAGGGTGGGAAATTGACTGGTATCCCAAAGATGAGCGGAGGGGGGTAAATCGAGCGATCGAGTCATGACCACGCGCAGGGGATTATGATCGGAGAGGCCGTGAGTGGTGAGGTGGGGATTATCTTGACGGACAGTGCTACCGCCGACGATAATCGCATCACAGGCCGATCGCAGTTGATGGACTATTTGGCGAGAAGCGGGGCTAGTAATCCAAGTGCTATGACCGCTAGTAGCGGCAATTTTGCCATCGAGAGTCATGGCATATTTGAGGATACCGAAGGGTTTTTTAGTGGTGATGCGATGGATAAAACCCTGATTGAGTTGACGACATTCGGACTCCTCCACTCCCACCAGCGTCTCGATGCCTGCCGATGCTAATCTTTGAATGCCTTTCCCCGCCACCAGGGGATTAGGATCGATCATCCCTACCACCACTTTTTTAATGCCTGCTTGCACAATTGCCTCGCTACAGGGTGGAGTACGTCCATAGTGGTTACAGGGTTCGAGATTGACGTATAAAGTGGCACCACGCGCTTTTTCTGCCGCCTGTCTCAGGGCGAAAACTTCTGCATGGGGTTGTCCGGCCCCTGGGTGAAAACCTTCGCCGATAATTGTCCCCTCTTGAACGATCACAGAACCCACCAAAGGATTAGGAGAAGTCCGCCCCAAGGCTTGCCTAGCAAGGGTTAGACATCTTTGCATCATTTTGCGATCAAATTCCGTTGCCCGGGCCATGGTTTATTTCTCCAAAGGAGGGGAGACTTTATCAGTGATCAGTAATCAGTGATCAGTGATCAGTGGGAATTATAAATTATAAATTATGAATTGGGAGATGGGGGTGATGAGGTGATGAGGTGATGGGGTGTGGGGTGTGGGGTGGTCACTTCGTGCGCGTTGCGGGGGGTAGTGGGGTAGTGGGGCATTTGGCTGAAATTTCCCTAAACCCCTAAACCCCTAAATTCCTAAACCCCTAAATCCCTATATCCCCTTTCTAACTGATAACTGATAACTGAATTATTGATTACTTCTACACTATTATTATTTTAAAGTGAAATGTATCAAAGAATACAGAAATCTCAAATCAAAAAAACAAAGATCGAAAAACATTGACTACTCACACCCCAAGATAAATCCCTAGGTATTTGGTCTTCTGAAATGATTGACCCCTGTTCCTAGGATTTAGCGGTTGAACGGACATAATTGCTCGGTAATTATTTTCAACAGTAATGAATCGACCTACTAACTCAAAAAAGTAAACGAATTAACGATGAAACGAATTGCTCGAAAATCTGGGGAACTTGTCGGTTTGTTACCGAAAATTAACCCTGTCTGGTTAGCCTGTGTTCCTTTGTCCGCGATTATTTTCGTGGTTTGGAACACAGCCGTACAGGCCCAAGATGCGAAACCCCTAACCCCCGAAGATGTCCAAAACGCCCTTAATACAATCTGGGTTTTAATTGCCGCCATCCTCGTGATCTTTATGAACGCGGGTTTTGCGATGCTAGAAACGGGATTCTGTCGCCAGAAAAACGCCGTTAACGTTCTCGCCAAAAACCTGATCGTTTTCGCCCTCTCCACCATATCATTTTGGGCGATCGGTTTCTCCCTGATGTTTGGGTCTGTCAGTAACGAATTTTTCGGTACAGGAGGATGGTTCCTCAGCAGTAGCGATCCCGCCACCTACGCCATGCCGAAATATTTGCCCACCTCGGTGTTTTTCCTGTTCCAAGTCGCTTTCGCGGGAACGGCGGCAACGATTGTATCTGGGGCCGTGGCAGAACGGATTAAATTCGTCGATTTCCTGGTTTTTAGCTTAATTATCGTCGGTATCATGTACCCGATCACCGGTCACTGGGTTTGGGGTGGCGGTTGGTTAGCTGACCTTGGTTTTAAAGACTTCGCCGGTTCGACGGTGGTTCACTCGGTCGGTGGTTGGTCTGCTTTAACCGGGGCGGCAATTCTCGGCCCGAGAATGGGTAAATATATCAACGGTCGCACCAGTGCCTTACCCGGCCATAACATGAGTATCGCGACCTTGGGTTGTTTAATTCTCTGGATTGGCTGGTTTGGTTTTAACCCCGGTTCTGCTTTAGCGGTTAATGAAACTGTTCCCTATATCGCTGTCACCACTAACCTCGCCGGGGCTGCGGGCGGCATTGCCGCTACCTTTACCGCTTGGGCAAAAGATGGTAAACCCGACCTTTCGATGATTATTAACGGTATTCTGGCCGGTTTAGTAGCCGTTACTGCTGGTTGTGATGGTGTATCCTATTGGTCGGCGGCAATCATCGGTTTAATTGCCGGTGTGGTCGTGGTTTACTCGGTGGCTTTCTTCGATAACCTGAAAATTGATGACCCGGTGGGTGCGACTTCCGTTCACCTCGTCTGTGGTGTGTTTGGAACTTTAGCCGTGGGTATCTTCAATAAAGATGCGGGTTTAATCACCGGTCAATTGCAACTGTTTATTAACCAAATTATCGGAATTGTGGCAGTAGGGGCATTTACCGTGATTGTTAGTGGTATTGTTTGGACAATCCTCAAGGCTACCCTCGGTATTCGTGTTACTCCCGAAGAAGAATTAGAAGGTCTGGATGTGGGTGAACACGGGATGGAAGCCTATAGCGGTTTCGTCAAGGAGTCCGATATCGTTGCCGGTGGCTATTATGCTTCTACTGTTGACATGGAAACGCCTAGCACTCGTTAGGGTAAACCTTATAAAGATAGATTAATTGATCCCCGACAAAGTTAAAGAGAAAAGGAAGAAGGCCTCGCCCTGATGCGATCGGTGGCTATAATTGCCTTCTAAACCTTTTCTCTTTCGGTTTTTGTCTCTTTCCAGACAGAAAAAAATAATCTTGCTACTAACCACCAACCGACAATGAAAAAGATCGTAGGAATAACCATACTTTTGCTGGGACTGGGATTCAATTGCGGAGTTGCCCCGGTTTTTGCGGAAACCATCGCCGCCGCTCCCCCCAATCCGATTAGTTCTGGGGATACCGCTTGGATGCTGATCTCCTCAGCTTTAGTTTTATTAATGACCCCCGGACTGGCTTTTTTTTATGGGGGTTTAGTGCGTTCCCGTAACGTCCTCAACACCATGATGATGAGTTTGGTGGCCATGGGTGTCATCGGTGTAACTTGGGTGCTTTGGGGTTATAGTCTCGCTTTTGATGTTACCCCGGGTAAAAGTGGCTTTGGGGAAGGAATTGAAGCTTTTATCGGTGGTCTGGATTGGGTTTTTCTCAACGGTGTCACGGCCACCGCGCCCGATAGCACCGGCTATGCTCCCACGGTTCCCCATCAAGTGTTTATGGTCTATCAGATGATGTTCGCCATCATCACCCCAGCTTTGATTTCGGGGGCGATCGTAGAACGGGTCAACTTTAAGGCCTATTTTTGGTTTTTACTGCTTTGGTCCACCTTTATCTATTCTCCCCTAGCTCACTGGGTTTGGGGTAAGGGTTGGTTAGCAGCTACTGGAGCGCTGGATTTCGCCGGTGGAACCGTTGTTCACATCAGTTCTGGGATTTCCGCGCTGGTGGCCGCTTGGGTAATCGGTCCGCGGCGTAGTTTTGGTACCCAAACCTATGCACCCCATAATGTGCCGTTTGTTCTCCTAGGTATCGGTTTACTCTGGTTCGGTTGGTTTGGTTTTAATGGTGGTAGCGCACTTTCCTCTAGTTCCCTAGCCACGACAGCTTTTGTTAATACCAGTATCGCCGCTTCGGCTGGGGGTTTGACATGGATGCTGATAGAATGGATTTTACGGGGTAAACCGACAGCAATCGGTATTGCTAGTGGATTTTTGGGGGGATTAGTGGGTATTACTCCCGCTGCCGGTTTTGTTCTACCCATCGGTGCGATTCTGATTGGTTCGATCACTGCCCTTACCTGTTTTTTTGCGGTTAGTCTCCGGGCAAAATTGCGCTTTGATGACTCTTTGGATACCTATCCTGTCCATGGTGTGGGTGGGACGGTAGGGGCAATCCTTACGGGGGTTTTTGCCACTAAATCGGTTAATTCCTTCGGTAATGACGGTTTACTATTTGGCAACCCCGGCTTAGTCTGGACGCAATTTGTTGGCGTTGCTGCCACTTATATCTTTGCTGCCGTGGGTACTTTCGTCATCCTGAAAGTTCTCAGTTTATTCATGGATTTGCGGGTTAAACCGAATACGGAGGCAGAAGGGTTAGATGTGCCTCAACACGGAGAGGAAGCCTACGGACAGGAATTCGAGTTTGGTAGCAGCTTTTCCTACCAAGAAAATCCTCCCGCCACAAATCCGCAAGAAAATTATTAGCGATTTAATCAGCTATCGATCCAGCCAACAGAGGCGAAATTTCGTCTCTGTGAAACTGGGCTAAAAAATTCCGTTTTTGGTCGTCTTGTCTCTGTCACCGGGGATTGTGATCCTGTCCGTCGCTGGCAAAGAATGCTCGATCGTTATTGTGCGAAGATTCTCCGAGACCGAGAAACTCTCCGCCAAGGCTTAATGATTAGCGATCGCCAAGGCGGATCGAGTTTGATCCAGATGGGCAAAACAGCAAAAAATTACCGATTCTTACTGACAAGAATCAAGAAATTTGTAAGCCAGCTAACTCAGCAATTGTATAGGTGGGTCTGCCTTTAACTTCGTCGTAAATTCTACCGATATATTCTCCTAGTATTCCGATGCTAATTAGCTGTACAGAACCCAGAAAAAATATAGCGATCATAATCGTGGCAAAACCCGTGATCGGTGAGTTGGGCTGCTGTAAACGCCAATATAATACTAACAGAGCCATAATCAAAGATATCAGGGCAGAAAATAATCCTAGATAGGTGGCAAAACGTAAGGGGACACGGGAAAAAGATACTAGGCTATTAATAGCTAAAGATAATGATTTGCTAAAGGTATATTTTACTTCCCCGGCAAAGCGCGCATCCCGTTCAAATTTAACCGCAGTTTGTGGAAAGCCAATCCAAGCGCGCAACCCACGAATATAACGATTTCTTTCTGGGAGAGAATTTAATAGATCTACTACCTGACGATCCATTAAACAAAAGTCTCCTGTATCGGCGGGAATATCCACATCAGCTAGTCTTTTAAGCAAACGATAAAAGAGATAGGCCGTCAGTTTTTTAAACCAACTTTCTTGTTTTCTTTTGGTTCTTTGGGCATAAACTACTTGATACCCCTCTTGCCATTTTTCAATCATTTGGGGAATTAATTCGGGCGGATCTTGGAGGTCAGCATCTAAAACAATAATTACTTGTCCTCGGCAAAAATTAAGTCCAGCAGTTACCGCCGCTTGATGACCAAAATTGCGGGCGAAACTGATATAACATACTCGTGAATCAGCTTTGTGCAGTTCTCGCAGCAGTTTTAAGGAACTATCTTTACTACCATCATTTACTATAATTAATTCTACCGCCCCATCTAAATTATTCATGATGGCACTCACCCGGCGATATAGTTCGGCAATAGTTTCTTCCTCGTTATAGATGGGGACAATCAGGGAATATTTTAGCATTTGCATAATAATATTTGATTGGTAATTGATTGAAAAAAATCGATTTAATCCCAGTTTTTTCCTCCTGTGTTTAATAATTATCTTAGGTTCAAGATTCTAACAGGAGTATAATTTTGTCAAAGTGAAACCCCGATTAGCTAACGATTTACCTCCTTTCTTCTGGCTCCTAACTCAGAGAATTTCGCTATCAATATCTTTACTTAGCCAAGAAACTCCTCGATCGCCTGTCCCGTCTCTTCCGGTGCTTCTTCCGGTAAAAAATGACCACTGGCGATCGCCTGTCCCGTGACTTGATTAGCTCGCTGCTGCCAAAGAGCGATCACATCGTATTGACGTGCAATGAAACCTTTTTCTCCCCAAAGAACCAAGAGGGGAGAGGAAATTTTCCGGTCTAAATCCTGACGATCATGCTCTAAATCGATGGTAGCGGCGGCCCGATAATCGGCACAAGTGGCGGTTATCGTGCTTAAATCTCGAAAACAACGCCGATATTCCCCCAAAGCTTCCTCTGTAAAAGCGCTAAAATCTCGACCCCAACTTTGCAAGCAATGTTGCAGATAATAATCGGGATTAGCGGCGATCAGGGTTTCGGGAAAAGGGGAAGGCTGAATCAAGAAAAACCAATGATAGTAGGCAGTGGCAAAAGTTTTATCAGTCGCCTCGTACATCGCCAGCGTCGGAGCTATATCGAGTAAAACGAGTTTTTTGACCTTTTTGGGAAAATCAAGGGCGAGACGGTGGGAAACTCGCGCCCCTCGATCGTGGCCGATTAGATAAAACTCCTGATAACCCAATTTTTCCATCAGCAATACCTGATCGAGGGCCATCACCCGCTTGCAATAATTGCTAGAATCCTCTAGGGGTAAGGGTTTATCGCTATCCCCGTAGCCGCGCAGATCCGTGGCGATCACCGTAAAATTAGCCGCTAATCGGGGGGCGATTTTATGCCACATTTGATGGGTTTGGGGATAACCATGGAGCAAAAGCAGCGGAAAACCGCGCCCACCTTTGACACCATTGATAGTAATGTCATTAACTTCTAGCTGAAATTTCCGAAAATTTGTCAGCATTTTTGCCTCCTGTCACCTTGGGGAAAGATAATTGCATCATCTGGCAAAAGTGACCCAATCAGTAAAGTTTTTTCACTATAGCCGCTCAAGCCGCTGCTTTTCTGGTAGATTAAAACCATTGGGTTGCTCAAAAATCAACGAGTTAAGCAGTTAGGTGTTAAAAACTGTCAGATCCCCCCGCCTATCGGCACCCCCCTTAATAAGGGGGGCAGGGGGGATCGAACCCAAAATCTATCTTCAATTTAATTATAACCAGCTACTTAAGCAGTAATTTGATTATGATCTCGATTATCTATTCCGATGAATTTCTCGATCACGATACAGGTATTTACCATCCCGAAAAAGCGGCGCGTTTAACGGCAATTGTCGGAGCTTTAAAACAAACAGAATGGCAGTCAAAACTAACATGGCATTTACCGACACCGATCGAAATTCGTGACGAAGTAATCCCTTTGATCAAACAAGTTCATAATCAAGATTATGTTGATATATTGCGGCGAATTTGTCAACGGGGTGGGGGAAGATTGGATGCAGATACTCCCGTTTCTGCCCGTAGTTACGATGTGGCGTTACTAGCGGTTAGTGGCTGGTTAGATGGAGTCGATCGAGTCTTATCCACTGGCGATCCTGCCTTTATTTTAGCCCGTCCTCCCGGGCATCATGCCACTTCTAATTATGGCATGGGTTTCTGTCTGTTTTCTAATGCTGCTATTGCCGCCTATTATGCTTTAGAAAATAAAAGAGTGCAAAAAGTAGCGATTCTTGATTGGGACGTACATCACGGCAATGGCACCCAGGATATAGTCGAGAATCATCCCCAGATTGCCTATTGTTCCCTTCATCAATTCCCCTTTTATCCCGGCACAGGAGAAGCGAGAGAAAAAGGTGAGTTTAATAATGTTTTGAATATTCCCTTACCGGCGGGAAGTACGATTAAAGATTATCAAGAACATTTTGAGGGGCAAGTCATACCTTTTCTGAAAAATTTTCAACCGGATTTAGTGATTGTTAGTGCTGGATATGATGCCAATCAAGCGGATCCTCTGGCGGGCATTTGTTTACACCCACAAGATTATGGAATTTTAACGAAATACCTCTTAACTCTCAATAAACCGCTGCTTTTCGGCTTAGAAGGCGGTTATGATTTAGAAACTTTAGCGGCTTCCGTCGTCGCCACCTTAGAAGCTTTGCTCTGATCCTATTCCGGGTAATCGTTACATTTCTTTAAAAAGATTGCTAACAAAGCGATCTAATGCGGTAAGGTAAACGATCGATAGAAAAAAACCCTTGAGCTAGTTGCCTTTTAAGATTATGAACTCCCTTGCGCCACACCTCAAAGCCAAAGCCCTGAAACCCAATAGTCGTCGTCCTGCCAAAGAATTGTGTAGCGAGTGCGGACTTTGTGACACTTATTACATTCACTATGTTAAAGAAGCTTGTGCTTTTCTTAATCAACAAATCGCCGATTTAGAAGCAGCAGCACACGGCAAAAGTCGCGACTTAAATCAGGAAAATGATCTCTATTTTGGTGTTCATCAAGAGATGATGGCTGCCAAGAAAAAACAAGCTATCCCCGGGGCGCAATGGACAGGAATCGTCAGTACAATTGCCTGTGAAATGCTCGATCGTGGTTTAGTAGAAGGGGTGGTTTGTGTGCAGAATACCGCCGAGGATCGCTTTCAACCGCAGCCGATTCTCGCCCGTACCACGGAAGAAATTCTCGCCGCTAAAGTTAATAAACCGACTCTTTCTCCCAATTTATCAGTCCTAGAAGAAATTGAAAAATCGGGCATGAAACGGTTATTAGTTATCGGAGTTGGTTGTCAAATTCAAGCCCTCAGAGCAGTAGAAAAAAAATTAGGCTTAGAAAAGTTATATGTCTTAGGAACTCCCTGCGTCGATAATGTCACCCGCTCAGGACTACAAAAGTTTCTAGAAACTACCAGTCGTTCCCCAGAAACTGTGGTTCACTACGAATTTATGCAGGATTTTCGGGTACACTTTCAACACGAAGACGGCTCGATCGAAATGGTTCCTTTTTTTGGCTTAAAGACTAATAAGTTAAAAGATGTTTTTGCCCCTTCCTGTATGACTTGTTTTGATTACGTTAACTCCCTTGCCGATTTGGTTGTGGGCTATATGGGCGCACCTTTTGGCTGGCAATGGATTGTCGTTCGTAATGATACGGGCAAGGAAATGTTAGAGTTAGTTAAAGATCAATTAAATACCCAAGATGTTATGTCTAGTGGTGATAGAAAACAGGCGGTACAAAATAGCATTCCTGCCTATGATAAAGGTGTAACCTTGCCGATGTGGGCGGCAAAAATGATGGGAGTAGTAATTGAAAAAATTGGGCCTAAAGGTTTAGAATATGCTCGCTTTTCCATCGATTCTCACTTTACCCGTAATTACCTTTATGTTAAACGTAATTATCCTGAAAAATTAGCGGCTCATGTTCCTGAATATGCTAAAAAGATTGTGGAACAGTACAAATTGCCCGATTAATTAGGGTATGCTGAAAAAGTAGGGGCGCAGCATTCGGATAGGAAATCTACGGTTTCAACGATAGGTTATCGTCCGAATACTTCGCCTCAAGTCAATGATAGGTGGTGCGTTACGACGGATTGTTAGCTTCAAGTCAAAGCAGAAATTTTTGCCGTCTAACGCACCCTACTGGACTAGGTAATAGGTGTAGGGGTAATTCATGAATTACCCCTACAATAGGCTACGTTTGTCTGGATGTTGTTAAATTTTCTCTTGACAAAGGCGACTTGACAGGATACTATATTCATAATGGAAAATCCGTGCGCCTACAGACCCTATTTTCAAGTCTCAATAATCGCTTAGATAGCGATAATTTTTTTAAGGATTGAGAACCATGAACCATCAAAGAGAGTTTTATGTTGTCATTGAACGAGATGAGGATGGATATTATGTTGGGGAAGTTCCTCAACTTCGGGGTTGTTACAGTCAAGGGGAAACGATTGATGAATTGATGAAGAATATCAGGGAAGTAATTGAACTTTGCTTGGAAGATGACAATCCTGAAGATGTATCGGAGTTTGTTGGAATTGAAAAGGTGTCTATATGATGCCAAAATTACCGGTAGTAACAGGTGATGAAGTTATCAAAGCTTTAACGAGAATAGGGTTTCAATCTATCCGACAAAAAGGAAGTCATCTGCGCTTAAAACATGAAGATGGAAGAGTTGTCACCGTACCGGTTCATCGGGGGAAAACTGTCGGGAAAGGATTACTCTTAAAAATTTTACGCGATGCTGAACTGACACAAGAAGAATTTATTCGTCTGCTGTAATTTCAATCTTGATTTAAGCTTAATGTCCCCGTTTTTCTGGATGTTGTCAAATTTTCTCTTGAAAGATAATAAGGCTCTACCGAATCTGTCATGCAAAACTATTAACAACTCATGCTTGTAAAGCTTGTACAGCAAGGCTTTGAGTTTTTGTTAGATTGATATTTATCAACTTTAGAGCATTGCTGGACAGAGAGGGAGCTTGGGGAATTTTCTACAGTGTAAGTTCGGAAGAACCGATAATAATCATGTTGATTAGCAAGATCTATAGGCAACTTTTCTAAGTCGTCATTGTCTAATGGTATCTCTTCCAGAAGCTTTAATATTGCCTCTCCTACATTACTTTCAGATTTAGCATAACTAGCTTGTGCTGAAAGGAGGAAGTTTAAAGTTTCTTCTATTAAAGAATCCGGTGCTTGTTCAATCTCTTGTAATAGTCTCTCT
>NZ_JAPZSR010000105.1:0-1786 GCF_027531875.1 Microcystis sp. LE19-84.1B
ACGCACCAACAGCGATTAAACTCACTATACCACTAGGTTCCGGGGTTGATACAGGACCGCCACCAGTAGGAGTGATATCCCCATTAATAGCCACAAACCCACCCCCAGTAACATTACCGGAGTTTTGACCATAGAAGTAGACAGTTGAGGTGTTAGCATTCAGTCCATAGAGACGGAACTGCACCGGGCCGGTTTGGGGTGCTAAACTGCTTAGGTCAAAGCTGTAGGTATTAAGGCTAGTTGTTAGGCTAACTTGTGTCCCTAAATTATTGGTGAACCCATCAACACTAGAGCGCAAGACTAAATCTAGCTGACTTTCATCATGCGCAGCATTGAGTTGCAAGTTAGTAAAATCGACTTGAAAACCTGCACTAGGTTGTACGGCAAATTCGACGTATTGGCTGGTATTAACAGTGCTACCTGTATTCCAATTACCCAACGCGAAATCAGAAACATTCACCTTAGCTAACCCAGCGGTATCTAACCCAGTGCTGGTTATATTCGCACCTACATTATCCGCCGCTTTGGGATAGGATGCCGTAGAAGCATTAAATGAGTTCCAACCAGCTACTATTGCCGCTTGAGCAGGAGCAACCCCGGCTAACCCCATCAGAGTCAAGGGGGTTAAAATTGTCAGTAATTTTTTCATGGATTCGATGACAGTAATGGGACAAAGTTATGGTCATATTTAACGCTAGTTTTGCGCCAATATCCTACAACCGAAACTATCACAAGGGGGGGGGAAGTCAAGGGGTATTTAATCATCATTTATTATGGTTTTTATATTTAAGATAGGTTTAGGTTATATGACTCGTTGCAAGGTTCTACCTTGCAACGCAGATAAGCGAGGTTCTACCTCTACTTATTTCTTTGACTCGTTGACTCGTTCCAAGATTAGCTTAAAACCCCACACCCCCGAAAAACTTTTTGCCGCAAACCCTAATTATTTCCTTCGCTCCTATAGCGCCGGGCAATAGCTCTCTCCACAGGAATGTAAACAAGCGAACACTTGCTCCGAATCTCAAAGGATTAGGATAAAGCGATGATACCAAGATTTTGATCTCCCTCAAAAGATAAAATAGCTTCGTAGTTATCTCTTAACAATGATTCTATAGTTTTAGTAGAGCAATTTCCCAAACGAATCCAAATTACTTTAGGCGGAAAACCTTTGAGAATTAGTAATTCATTAAAATCCGAATCTTTAGTGACAATAATATAGTCTTGTATTTTAGCGATTTCCCAGACATAATAATCAGATTCTTGGTCTAATCCCAGCAAGTAAAGATGATTTGAATCGGGATAAATATCAACTAATAGACTAACTAAGCGAGGTGATAAATTGTGATCAAAAAGTAATTTCATTAGTTAACTAAAATGGTTTGACGTTCACGCTCGGCGGCATAACTCAAACAGGCTAAAATATCCGTCTTGGTTAAGTAAGGAAAATCTTCTAAAATTTCTTCATAAGTCATTCCCGAAGCCAGATAGGAGAGAACATCATAAACAGTAATTCTCATTCCTCTAATACAAGGTTTTCCGCTCCTTTTTCCCGGTTCTATGGTAATAATATCTTTGTATGACATAATGTTGACTAACTGGTGATCAAATCTAAAATTGATGATAGTATATCGGGGCAACCCCTCTCTAGTTGCCCCTGCCAAGGATAATTTATCCCCGACGACGAAGGGAAGCGGCACCCAACGCACCAACAGCGATTAAACTCACTATACCACTAGGTTCCGGGGTTGATACAGGACCGCCACCAGTAGGAGTGATATCCCCATTA
>NZ_JAPZSR010000329.1:0-7413 GCF_027531875.1 Microcystis sp. LE19-84.1B
CATAATACAGTGAGTTCTTTTCTTCTTCCGTGAATTCTAGGTTAATCATGTTTTTAATGAGTGCTTTGCTTCTAATTATGACTCTTAAACTATATTATTGTCCTTGAGTAAAAAATGCAAGTTGCAGCCGTGCAAAGTATAACATATAGTAATCCCCTAAACCCTTGAGAACAAGCATCTGAACAATGGACTTAAGCTCCTTACTCGTTCACGACTCATTTAGAATTGCTCTAGCCAGTTAAAGAGGGCAAAAAATCTACTAAATCTAACTAATTAAACCCAAAATATAGGAGAAAAATATGGAAACTCTAACTATTAGTCAACCAATGCAGTTAACTGCATTACCCACGCAAGATGAACTTCCCTGCGATGATGGAGTACCGATGGAAACTCAAAGGCATAAATGGCAGATGGATCTGTTAATAGACAGTATATCACCTTGGCTAGACCGACGAGAAGATGGTTATGCCAGTGGCAATATGTTTGTCTATTTCAGTACAGCACAACTGAAAAATCAAGACTTCAAAGGGACTGATTTTTTTGCCGTCTTAGGCGTACCAAAAGGGGAGCGAAAAAGTTGGGTTACTTGGGAAGAGGGAAAAGCTCCCGATGTAGTGATTGAACTGCTCTCGGAAAGTACCACCCAAATAGACAAAACCGAGAAAAAAAAGATTTATCAAGATAAGTTACGAGTGCCTGAATATTTCTGGTACGATCCTTTTAACCCTGAAGATTTTGCCGAATTTGTCTTAGTTGATGGCCTATATGAACCACGGCAACCCAACGAGAAAGGATGGCTAATCAGTGGTCGTTTGGGATTAGCTTTAGTTCGTTGGCAGGGAAAATATAGGGGGGTAACAACCGTCTGGATTCGCTGGGCGACTTTAGATGGAATCTTGTTACCAACCCCGCGAGAGTTGGCTGAGGACGCACAACAGAAAGCTGAGGCAGCACAACAGAAAGCTGAGGCAGCCGAAGAAAAAGCCGAACGAATGGCGGCTAAACTCAGGGAATTGGGGATTAATCCCGAAAGTCTCTAACTTCCTCTGGGCGGATTTTGGTAAGACTCCCCTGGTGGTGTACTTCATTTTTGAATCGGCATTTTCACCAATGGAGAACGAGGAATTGACGACTGTTCCGATTTATTGTGCATCAAGGCTTGCGGCGTTCAGGGGTCTAAAATTGACATGAATGCCCTATTATCTTGCTAAACTAAACACCAAACTAGCAACATTCCCCCCATGTACCAGAGAACGCCGTCCCTTCCACCCAAAGAAATGTTACCAACCATGTACGACCTCCCCAGCGAAAACCTGGAGGAACCTGGCTTGCCTGACGAATTTCATCTCTTCCAACCCGAATTATTGCGCCAGACCTTTCGACCTTCTAACTATCCTGCCGAACAAATATTTATCGCCAGCGATCTAAATCTCTACTACGACCCTTACCATCCCCAATGGTACAAGCGGCCGGACTGGTTTGCCGCTTTGGGAGTCTCGCGGCTGTACCAAGGAGAGGAATTGCGCCTGAGTTATGTGATTTGGCAGGAAGAAATTGTTCCCTTCATCGCCATCGAATTACTCTCTCCTGGAACGGAAGCAGAAGATTTAGGGCGTACCGTGCGGGGAATCAACCAACCTCCCACCAAGTGGGAAGTTTACGAACGAATTTTAGGCATTCCCTACTACGTGGTGTTTGATCGCTACAGCAACCAATTGCAGGCATTTACCTTAAAATCAGGAAAATATCAGCCTTTAAGACTAGAAAACCAGCAGTTGTGGCTAGAGGAAGTACAATTGGGATTGGGACTTTGGGCAGGAAATTGTCAAGGCATTGAGCGGTTGTGGCTGCGCTGGTACGGACGAGACGGCAATTGGATACTGACTCCTACCGAACAGGAAACCCAACGCGCCGAGCAGGAAGCTCAACGCGCCGAGCAGGAAGCTCAACGCGCCGAGCAGCAAACCCAACGCGCCGAGCAGGAAGCTCAACGCGCCGAGCAGCAAACCCAACGCGCCGAGCAGCAAACCCAACGCGCCGAGCAGGAAGCTCAACGCGCCGAGCAGGAAACCCAACGCGCAGAAAGAGAACGGCAGCGAGTTCTAGAACTAGAAGCTTTGTTGGCTCGTTACCAGGAACAATTCGGGCAGTTAAATTGAGAAAATAATGAATGGATTTTCTAAGCCATGAAAGTATCTTACCTGGCGGGATGTATTGATATGGTACTAGAAACTATTGCTGAACCTGATTTGATTGTTAAGGGATGGACTGATGAGCTAATAGCACTAAAACATTATCCGAAAACTGTTATCTCAAGAAAAGACGCGATCATCATCTATAAACAACTAAAGAACGATGGATTTGTCATAACTGCTTTTTTGACATCCTCCTGCGAAAAAATTATCAAGCGAGGCATCCTATGGCAGCAGTCAATCTCTTAAAATCAATTCCTCATTTGCTAACCGCACCTTCTTCAAGAATCTGGATAGATTATGATGAAGAAGCAGATGTTTTATATATTAGCTTTCGTAAGCCTCAAAGAGCCAATGATAGTTTGCTAGAAGACAATATTATCTATCATTATAGAGATGACTTAGTTGGGTTAACTGTCTTGAAAGCTTCGGATTTTAACAGTGGAGATAGTGAAAATAAAATTAATGGCTCTGAAAATCCTGAAATGGGTTGACAATTTGGTCAGGGTGGGTTAGGATACCACGAGTTAACAGTAAATCCGTTGCATGACTGACTTCCAACTGACCACTCCTGTCGCCTTCCTGATTTTCAATCGACCTGATACGACGGCGAGAGTATTTGAAGCCATTCGTCAGGCTAAACCATCTAAGTTATTAGTGGTTGCCGATGGTCCGCGTCCAGATAGAGCCGATGATGTTGAAAAGTGTAAAGCGGCTCGTGCTATTATCGAGGGTGTGGATTGGGATTGTGAGGTTTTTACTAACTATTCTGATATTAACTTGGGATGCAAGAATCGAGTATCTAGTGGATTAAATTGGGTTTTTGATACGGTTGAGCAAGCCATTATTCTTGAAGATGATTGCTTACCACATCCTAGTTTTTTTCGCTTTTGCCAAGAATTGCTCGATTATTATCGAGATGATAAGAGAATTATGGCTATTTCAGGGGATAATTTTCAGTTTGGCAGAAAGCGCACGGAGTACAGTTACTATTTTTCTTGCTATAACCACATTTGGGGTTGGGCAAGTTGGAGGAGAGCGTGGCAATATTATGATGTTAAAATGAAGCTCTGGCAAGAAATTCGTGATGGTAACTGGCTTGAGTCTATTTTAGGAAAAACTCAGGCTGTCAAATACTGGACGAAAATTTTTCAAACTGCTTATGATGGTAAAATTGATACTTGGGATTATCCCTGGACTTTCGCCTGTTGGATTCAGAATGGTCTAACAATCCTACCTAATGTAAATTTAGTTAGTAATATTGGATTTGGTGAAGATGCTACTCATACAAGCAGTAGTAAAAGTAGAGTGGCAAATCTTCCTGTTAAAGAGATTAATTTTCCGTTAAAACATCCTCCATTTTTGCTGCGTCATGTTGAAGCGGATGATTTTACTTATCGTAATCTCTTTGACTCTAGCTTGTTCTCCAGATACTTTATGAAATTGCCATTAGTCAAGGTTTTTGTCAATTAAATTTAGAATGATTATGACAGAGCAAATGAACCAAGAATTAGTATATTGTCCCCTAAGCGGAAGCTTCAAAATTGTCTTAGTTGAAAAAATAGCTGTCAGTGACTTATTAAGTCTCTATCAAAAGGTGCTGAACTGTGATGTAGCTTCAGAGTTTGGTAATATTCAAGAGATAGATTTTTACCACTCTCTTGAATCAGATCTTTATTTTTTCTCTCCGATGATAACGGGTTCAGAAAATTTTTATGAAAAACTACAAGTATTTGATTGGTATTACCTAGAGGAAAAAAATGAATATGATTATGCTAAACAATTTATCAAACCTTCCGATTTTGTCTTGGAAATTGGCTGTGGAAAAGGAGCTTTTGCTCAAAAGATAGATAGCCAAAACTATACAGGTCTTGAATTCAGTCACAAAGCAAAAGATCTAGCTAAGGGTGGTGTTAACATAATCAATGAATCAATTCAAGATCACGCTGTTTACCTACCCCAAAAATATGATGTAGTTTGTGCTTTTCAAGTGCTAGAACACATAGGAGATGTTCACTCATTCATCGCTTCTAGTATTGCCTGCCTGAAACCTGGTGGTCTTTTTGTATTCTCAGTTCCCAGTTATGATTCGTTTAGCAAATATGTATCCAACTTTTTTCTTGATATGCCACCTCATCATGTTACGCGGTGGACTGATACAAGCTTAAAAAATCTAACGAAATACTTTCCCATTGAAAATCTAGAAATTTGGCATGAACCATTACAAGAAGTTCACAAATCATTTTATGCGACAACTATTGTCAAATTAGCATTGTTTAAGTTTTTTGGAAAAGATATAAGGAACATCGATTTTGGCATTACCTATAAAATCCTAGATATAGTTAGCAGAATGATAGGAAAGATTTTTGCTAAAGGTTTGATTTCTTCCGAATTATTTCCTCGAGGAATATCTGTGGTGAGTATTTATCGTAAAATTTAGATAGATAACTTATAATTTTTGACGAATTGCCAACGAATATAACAAGCTAATGAAACTCTTAAATTTTGGCTGTGGCTCCACCTTTCATCCTGCTTGGGTGAATATTGATATAGCGTCATCTTCACCAGAAGTTAGAGAATATGATATTCGTAAAAACTTGCCCTACCCAGATGCTGAATTTGATGCCTGTTATAGTTCCCATGTCTTAGAACACTTTCAACAAGATGAGGCAAAAAAACTGCTAACTGAATGTTGCCGAATTCTCAGAGATAAGGGTATAATAAGAGTCGTTGTCCCTGATCTCGAAGCAATAGCTAGAGAATATTTGTTCACTTTAGAAAAAGTCGATTCAGGGATTAAAGAAGCGGAACCTGACTATGACTGGATGATGCTGGAGCTTTATGATCAAACTGTTCGCAGTGTTGGTGGAGGCAAAATGAGAGATTTTCTGCTAAACCCCAGTATTAATAATAAGGATTTCGTGCGTTATCGAATTGGTGCGGAAGCGGAAAAGTTTTGGGAAATTCAAGCTCATCAAAAGTCCATGAGGGAGAGAATAATGGCTAAGAGTCCCGCTTGGTTTTTACAGAAACTGAGAATTATCATAGCTAAATATCTAGTAGCACTTGTGGCAGGAAATGAAGCTAAAAAATCTTTTGAAGAGGGTATATTTCGGAATTCAGGGGAAATTCATCTTTGGATGTATGATCGCTATTCCTTAAAGCGGCTGCTGGAGCAAGTGGGATTTATTGATGTGCGTATTTGTCGTGCTGATGATAGTAGAATACCAGATTTTAACAGTTACGGTTTAGATATGATAGAGGGCAAAATTCGCAAACCAGACTCTTTGTTTATGGAGGCGATGAAACCCTAGAAATAATTACACTAAATTAAACTTCAAAACATTGATAAACTTTAAAGAAACTAAAAGATGACCAAAAATATCGTTAACAAACTGTTCAGAAAACTGAAATTTAAAGTCGAGAGATATAATCTTAATAATTCGCAAGTAGCTTGGATGGCAAGGTTACTGGAATATCAACATATAGACTTTTCGATCTGGGTGCTAACCGTGGAAGACTATTGCAAATTGATCAAATATTCTTGAGAGTCATGAAAGTCTGTTTACTAAGTTATTCTGATAGTCAAGGAGGGGCTTTTATAGCCGCTCATCGTCTGCATAAAGGGTTACATCGGATCAGTGTAGCAGCGACTATGCTAGTTAATGATAAAACTCGTGATGACTATACTGTTTTATCGCCAGCAAGTAAATTAATGAAGGGATGGACGAAACTAATACCTGGGGTTGATCACTTGCCCTTGTCATTATATTCTCAAAGAGAGAGAACACCTTATTCTATCCAATGGCTTCCCGATCGCCTTGTTTCTAGAGTAGCCCAAATTAGTCCAGATATTATTAACTTACACTGGATTAATGCCGGGTTTTTACAAATTGAAACCCTAGCCAAATTTAAGCAACCTCTTGTTTGGACGGCTCACGATATGTGGCCTTTTACGGGTGGTTGTCATTACAGTGGGGAATGCAATAAATATACTCAATCCTGTGGTCATTGTCCCCAATTAAAAAGTCAGCAAGATGGGGATATTTCTCGTTGGGTTTGGTGGCGAAAAGCCAAAGCTTGGAAAAATCTCAATCTGACTATTGTTACCCCCAGTCAATGGTTAGCAGATTGTGCCAGAAATAGTTCTCTATTTCAGGATTTACGGATAGAAGTAATTGCCAACAGTTTAGACATTCAAAGATATAAACCAATCGAGAAAAACATTGCTCGCCATCTCTTAGGATTACCCCAAGATAAACAGCTTATTCTCTTTGGTGCTATGACGGCAACAAGCGATAACCGAAAAGGATTTCATCTGCTGCTACCTGCCATAAAAAAACTCAGTCAGGGGGAAATATGGCGGCATAAATTAGAGTTAGTGGTCTTCGGTGCCTCTGAACCGATTAATCCGCCTGATTTTGGCTTAAAAACCCATTATTTAGGCAGATTAAATGATGATATTTCCCTAGCTTTAGTCTATGCCGCCGCCGATATTTTTGTCGCTCCCTCAATTGAGGATAATCTTCCCAATACAGTCATGGAAGCTCTCGCCTGTGCCACTCCCTCCGTTGCCTTTAAAATTGGTGGAATGCCTGATATGATCGAACATCAAGAGAATGGTTATCTGGCCAAACCCTTCGAGGTGGAAGACTTGGCACGGGGAATTAATTGGGTATTAGAAGATACAGAAAGGTATAACCAATTGTGCATTCGGGCAAGGCAAAAAGTGGAGCAAGAATTTACTCTTGAGATTCAAGCATCTAATTATTTAAAGCTGTATAATGAAATGTTGGCATCTTTCAAGTAAACTTGAACAGTCTTAGCCATGCCAAAAAGACGATTAAGAAACTCGCCAGAAGTTTAAGAATTGACCTAAAAAAAATTTTTAATCTGGTAAAACATGAGCAAAGTTGTTTGTTGATATCCTTTCTCAAATAGTGCTACACTATGTACACAATGCGGACACAACGAGAGAGACTATGGATAAGCATGACATTGAGAAAATTGGGGTGCGAGAATTTCGGAGCGAACTCCCTAAATACATATACGGTGAGACTCCCGTTGAGGTACTACGTCACGGTCATCGGAAATTTTGGGTCTGAAACCCCGCCGTTCTAGGTTGGCTTTACGTTAGAATTAAAAGGCCAGTCTCGAAAACCAAGTGGACGGCGCAGCACCTTGAAAACTCGGCTTAGGGGGTTCCGACCAGAAAAGCTTG
>NZ_JAPZSR010000407.1:0-2050 GCF_027531875.1 Microcystis sp. LE19-84.1B
AATCGCCAGTTTCTCCCAACGTCACCCACTTTTAGATGTATTTGCTCCAGGAATTTTAATCAGTGGCGCCAATGCAACTGGTGGGACAATTACCATGGGTGGCACATCTCAAGCCGTGCCTTACATTACTGGAATTGCTACCCTTGGTCAACAGATTGCTCAAACCTATTTAGGACGGGAATTAACCTTAACTGAATTCCGTACCTTATTAGACACAACTAGCAACTTAATTATTGATGGGGATGACGAAAACGATAACGTCACCAATACAGGAATCAGTTATCCTCGCATCAATGCACTGGCTTTAGCAGAAAGCATACTTACTTTGAATGACGGTAATTCTGGCTCAGGTGTAGTTAACCCAGGTAATAACAATAATAATGGGTCTAATACTGTCACTAATAGCGTCAGTTTAGTTCACAATGTCACCCTGACTGGGGGACAGATACTAACGGGAGTTAACTTCGGAAATCAGCAACTACCCAGCAATCAACCGCCAACTCTCAATAACATTAATAAGAGTGGGGATGAAGATAACGCGCTTAACTTTAGCCAAAGTGACTTTACTTCAGCTTTCAGTGACGCTGATGGTAATACTCTCATCAAAATCCAGATTACTGCTTTACCTAATAACGGTATTCTCCAACTGAACAATACAGCAATTGCACTCAATCAAGAAATTACTGTCAGCGACTTAAATAATCTCACTTTTACGCCAAATACTAACTTTAATGGTAATGTTAGTTTTAGTTGGAACGGGTTTGATGGGACTGTTTATGCAGATAATGCTGCGACAGTGAATATCACAGTTAACCCAGTAGATGACGCACCAACCGTCCTCAATCCGATTACAGATGTCAATGTTGACGAAGATGCAGCCAATACCGTCATCGATATAACCAACGTCTTCACCGATATTGATAATGACATCGCTTTAATTGTTAAATCAGTATTCGTCAATAACAATACGGGATTAGTCACCGCTACCATCGTTGACAATCAATTAATTCTTGACTATCAAGACAATCAATCTGGTACGGCAAATATTACGATTCGGGGAACATCAAACGGTAAAACTGTTGACAATACTTTCGTTGTCAATGTCGGTGCAGTCGATAATCCACCAATCGTCCTCAATCCGATTACAGATGTCAATGTTGACGAAGATGCAGCCAATACCGTCATTGATATAACCACCGTCTTTAGTGACCCCGATGGAGATGCAATTACCAAGAGTGTGTTATCCAACACAAATACTAGCTTGGTGACAGCAACTATCGTTAATAACCAATTAATCCTAGATTATCTCCAAAATCAGTTTGGAACGGCTCAAATTACCATCAGAGGAACATCGAAAGGTTTATTTATTGAGGATACCTTTACCATTACCGTCAACCAAGTGACGGAAGGGATACTCATTACAGGCACATCTGGCAATGACAATCTTGTCGGTGGAGACGGAAACGACACCCTACAAGGATTAGCCGGAAACGACACCCTAAATGGGGGACTGGGTTCGGATTCTCTCGAAGGAGGCAATGGCAATGATGTCTATTATGTGGATAATAGTGGAGATATTGTCCTAGAAACCGTTACAGGTAGCACAGGCGGAACGGACTTAGTTTATGCGAGTGTCTCTTATACTTTACCTAACCTAGTGGAAAATCTGACCCTAACAGGCAATTCAGCCATTAACGGTACAGGAAACACCCTTAATAACACAATTATCGGCAATAACGGCAATAACTACCTCCTAGGCGATGCAGGGAACGATAAACTAGACGGCAAAGCAGGGGTAGATACCCTAGACGGAGGAGAAGGTAATGACACTTATACTATTGATAACGTCAACGATGTGATTATTGATAGTGCAGGAACAGATACGGTTATTGCCCCCTTTAGTTATACCCTAGGGTGTTGACTTTGCCAGAAAAAAGGCGATAAAATAGTAATCTAATTTCGTGTCGAAAAGGGAGTCTGTGGTTAGTGAGCATAGAAAAATCCAAAATGCCTGTCAGTCGTCAAATTCGGTACTTGAGAAGAAGTAGAG
>NZ_JAPZSR010000104.1:0-10617 GCF_027531875.1 Microcystis sp. LE19-84.1B
TCTCTAAGACTTTCCGGTATAGTTCACTTATCATTTTCGTTATTTAGGTCATATATAGTAAATATGACTTATCTTTTTTTGGAGTCTGTGTCTGTATTCCATGCTACATAAGCTTTTCAGCTTGCTTGTCCCCCTGTCAGACGGGCGAAGCATTCGGATAGAAAATCTACGGTTTCACCGATAGGTTATTGCCCGAATGCTTCGCCCCTACACGCGGGCCGATGAAGACGCAAGATTTTGAAGCACGATTCTCTCAAAATCTTGCACCTGTTTCACGAGAAAAGCAACAAAACCCTTACCTTGCCTACATTTCACATTTATTCAGCAGACCCAAATTAGGTATTAGTCGATCGGAAAAGTCTGTATCTTTCGTAACAATAACCAGTTTTTTATCCTTTGCATATTGCCAAATTTCCCTATCCCTTGGACTTCTACCTAAAACCGAAACATGAATGATCGGTAAAGATGGAGTGAACAGGATTTTAGCTGGTAAATTTTCATCAAAGAAAAAACCATTCATGCAATTTTTCTGACTTCATAGTGATTCGCCATCAATCTTGATGCAAATTGCATACAGGCATAAATATCTTCTCGATTCAGAGAAGGATATTCTTCAAGGACTTCTTCAATAGAATCCCCTGCTCCCAAAAATTCCATAACTGTTTGCACCGGAATTCGAGTTCCAGCGATAACAGGTCTTCCATTACAAATATCTGGATGGATATGGATACGACTTTCCATTAAAGTTTTGTTACCTCTTTGATGACCTAAAGTAAACTTATTATACCCTTTCATAGTCACAGGTGAGGATGTTGGGGTTCCTTAAAATCGATCGGTGTAGCGGTAGGACTTGCATGAGGGAACGCACTCTACTAGATCTGCACTACGTTTTTGGAGTAGTGCCATTCTTTTGCTTGCTCCTCACGAAGACTGCCTTATTTTTTCGCTGAATCTCGAATAAGTCAATAGCCTCGAACAGGCCACTTAACTTTGCATATCCGTAGTTGCGTGGGTCAAAAGATGTCTGATTTGCTATGTGTCCGCCAATCTCTGCCAAATTCGACCAACCATCATCGTCTAGAGTGCTAGAAACCGCGCCCCTCAATAAACTGATTAATTTGGTGTCTTGCTTCAACTCTTTACCAGTTTTCTTCACACTTGCAGAAACTTTGGAAGTCTCCTCAGAATTTACTGCTTGATCAATAGTTTCTAGGTATAAAAATGTTGAACACGCATAAACAAAAGGCAAGGGTGTTTTCTTCTCGCCAAATCCATAGACTTTTAAGCCATTTGTCAAAATTCGCATCACTAAAGGAGTAAAGTCACAATCGCTCGACACAATTGCAAAAGCATCCAACTGTTGTGTATACAGCAAATCCATTGCATCAATAATCATTGCAGCATCAGTAGCATTTTTGCCCTTCGTATAGTCGAACTGTTGGACGGGGCGAATAGCGTATTCGTGCAAACACTCCTCCCAAGCTTTCAGCGCAGGACTTTTCCAGTTTCCGTAAGCCTTACGAATATTGGCAACTCCATACTTGGCAATTTCAGAGATGATCGCCTCAATTTTTGATGCAGGGGCGTTGTCTGCATCAATTAGCAGTGCAATTTTTGATTCTGATTGCAGCATATTGCTCCAGGTGTGCTGATCACTTTAATTTTTGAACTCGAACAGACACTTTTCAAGTATGCCCCAACTGATAACCTAAGCCATCTAACTATTAATTATACAGAAACTTTCCGAATAACCAGAGTAAGGATATGGGGAAACTTTCGACATATCACCCCATTTTGTAGATTTCTGACAATCAGCTGAGATACAAAGAACTTTTCAGCGACCATAGCACCAATTATAATTCTTCGGGTAACTGAGCAGACTAACTATAAAGTTGCGATGACGGAGCAAATTCTTTCTCTACTCTTGTACTTAATTCTCATTTTAACGGCTTTTTGGTTTATTAGCCCCCAAAAAAAGCCCCGTAGTCATCCAGCTTATCATCTTGCTTGTTTACTAGAAGATGCTCCTGAAAGCTCTTTAAAGAGTCAATTTTATCCCCTGGCTACTCCCTTGTCCACCCCGATCGCCTGTACTGTTCCGCAGGTGTGGCGTAGTATATATAGGCAGTCTCTGGCAAAACCGGATGTTAATTATTGGCAATGGCGCGGTATGCCCGAAAATGAGCAGTTTTGTCGGGAATTACGGGAATTATTACAATTAAATCCGGCTAGAGGTTACGCTCAGGAAATTCTGGAAAGTCTCGCCTTGGGTCAAGATCCTTTTTATCATCTTTACTGGGATCTAAAAGCGATCGCTAATGGTAACTTTAACACTATCGGGACTTATAAACTAGCTGAGGGCAGATTTGCCCGGCGAGATTTGCGAACTCATCAGCAGATGCGGAGGGATTTTCGTCAATGGCATTTACAAGCTTGTCAACAGTTGGGAAAAGAACGGGTTAAAGCGGTTTATCGGCTGTGTTATGGAGCAGATTGGTCATTAATCGCCCAAATTCTCTATCCTTCGCCCCGTTCCTTGGCCGTGATGATTATAGAGTCGCCTAATCCCGTTTGGTGGCGAGTTTTGGGGATTACTCCTTTTAGCACCACTAGCCGGATTGAGAATAATTATAAAACTCTCTTGTGCTATTGGCATCCCGATCGCAATTCTCATCCCAATGCTACAGAAATCACTGCCCATCTTAATCGCGCCTACGATTGTTATCAAAGTTTTCAGGAGATGAGCAATCAAGATAATGCACCTTTGTGGACGAAAATCCGTCGCTGGATTCCTTAGACTCTACTCTAGTTTTTCCCTTGACTTTTTCCTTAACGAAAGAATGTTAGTCTAGGAACAATTTACGACCACGCTTGCACTCTCAGGGTAATGAATCTAGTGCTTTTAAACAATCGCTACCAAATTGTTAGTATCCTTGCTAGGGGGGGATTTGGGGAAACTTATATCGCTATCGATACGAATATGCCTTCTCAACGGCGCTGTGTGATTAAAAAATTGCAGCCAGCTATTCAAAGTGAGGAGATGCCAGAATGGTTAAAAGAACGTTTTCAGAAAGAAGCAAGCGTTTTAGAGGAATTGGGGGAGCAAAATCGCCAAATACCCCGTTTATACGGTTATTTTGCCCAAGATAATCACTTCTATCTGGTGCAGGAGTGGATTGAGGGGGAGACACTAACCCAAAAACAGCAACGACAGGGAAATTTATCCTCTTCAGCAGTGCGGACGATTTTGGAGAATTTACTGCCTGTTCTTGATTTTATTCACAGTCGCCGCATTATTCACCGGGATGTGAAACCCGATAATATTATCTTAAGAAATAGTGATAATTTGCCCATTTTAATCGATTTTGGGGTAATGAAAGAAGCAGTCGCCACCTTACTCGATCCTACGGGAAAAAGTGCCTATTCGATCGCCCTTGGCACCCCCGGTTATATGGCTTCAGAACAGGCTGCCGGAAGACCAGTCTTTTCTAGTGACCTTTATAGCTTAGGCTTAACGGCGATTTTTTTATTAACGGGAAAAACTCCCCAATATCTAGAAACTGACTCGCGCACGGGGGAAATTCTCTGGCGACAGGAGGCAGAAAATGTTAATCCTAATTTAGCTATGGTAATCGATCGAGCGATCCGTTTTCATCCCCGCGATCGGTTTGCTACTGCTAGGGAAATGTTGGCAGCTTTAGGAGAAATATCCCCGGATTTGTCCACCCAACCGACTGTCGCGGTTTCTCCCCATAGTCCCCGATTAAAGTCCTCTACACCCCCAAAACCAACCGTCTCCCCCACTGTGGTTATTCAAACCAATTCTGGGGAAAAAAAGAATCCTTGGCTGCGGATTTTGCTGATTTTTGCGGTGACAATTGGGGCTTTTGCCCTAGGATATCGGGGATTTATGGCTCTTTTACCCAAAAATGAGGAAATTAAACCATCACCAATCCCCGAACCTTCTCCTAGTCCTGAAATCATTCCTCCTCCCTCCCAAGATTTTCCCCCTATCCGACGACCTTCTCGTCAACGGACTCCCATTTATTCCCCGACTCCCACTCCATCCCCGACTCCTACCCCAGAGGTGATTCCTAGTCCAGAAGCGACTCCAGAGTTAACTCCTAGTCCCACCCCAGAAGAAGTAATTCCTATTCCTGTTCCCCTTCCTGAAACAGAGCCAAGTCCTCAAGTTTCTCCCCTTCCTTCTCCTTCTCCTTCTCCTTCTCCTTCCCCTGTTCCAGAGGTGATTAATCCCCCAGTTAATGAGGATAAAATTGAACCGATCGCTCCTCCCGTTTTATCACCTTCTCCTCCTGAAGAAAATAGTAATTAGGGCTTGCTGAATAATGGTAAAACCCTTTTAAAATAAGGCTTTTGACCTGTTAAAATCCCATGTTAGTGCAAGAATATAGGATTGGGACATTCAAAAACCTTGCATTATTCTTCTTGTAGTACATAGACTGGTACAAAAAAAGAAGGGCAACAAAGCCTGAAACGACCGGCTACTGACTCCTGACGACCGGCTACTGACTCCTAACCCCACCAACAAACTTTTTGCCGCAAACCCTAGTTAAGGTTTCCTCTGGTAATTTAGCCATATCCAATTATTTCTATTATCCCCAGTCTATCATCTGGTTGGTGCGAGGTAATCCTGTTTAATTTAGTTTGCGATCGAGTTGAGGATCAGTCAAGAGAGAAGGCAAAGGCGAATCCGACACACTGCACCACAATCCCTCTTTTGTTTTATGATGGTTAATGAAAGGCAGAAAAACAATAAGGAAGTAGGGGCAGTAGCATGAACGACCAAAGTGCTGTAGATATTGAGCAATTCCTAGAGTATTTAGAAACCTCTGAGACGGCTGATGACGTGCCTCCTGAAGAAATTGAAGTAGGAAAGAAAGCCTATCAAGAATATTTAGAAGGGCGCGATCCTGGCAAGTCCTTAGTAAAGTTAAAGGCTGAGTTAGGATGTGGCGTTACATAATCTTAAAACCAGCCGAGCGTTATCTAAAACGGTTACAGCCCCGCAGCCAAGAGCGCATCTTAAATGAACTGGATAAATTGCTGGCGAGTCCTACTCAGACAGATTTCAAGAAACTCAAAGGGCGAGAGAGTTATCGCCTGCGGGTGGGTAATTATCGGGTATTAATGCAGGTTAATCGAGAAGAACGTCTTTTCATTGTCACTGAGATCGGTCCTCGTGGTGATATTTATAAATAATACCGAATCCGACATACCGCGCCACAATCCCTCACGAAAGGCGATAGTTCGCCTGAGAAGGAGTAAAACAGGGGAAACCACCTGAGACTCCTTCCCCTGTCAATCCCTAAGCTAGGGAGAGGAATGTAAAGATTTATTAAAATGTAGCTTTTGATACATTTGTGGGGGGAGTGTGTATTATTTTATTGTCCGCCTTAGACTTTATCGAATTTCAAAAAACAATGATTATTGCTAAACAGCTTTTTGCCTTAACCACTTGTGCTACATTTATTGGAATTTTAGTAAATATTGAGCCAAGTCTTGCTTTCAAAAGTTCATTAAGAATTAAGAATGAAAAAGATGATCTTGTAACAGTTGATGTGAGAGGAACTGTGCAAACAATAAGTGGAGAGTTAGATTTAGGCTCAATTTATCCTTTTCCTGTGGTAATAGCTCCAGGGGATGAGTCACATATTAGATTTAATATTCCAGATTACTTAACAGATCTTCATTATATTATTGATGATCCTGGAGTTATTTCAGAAACAGCATTTGGATTTGTCGGTGGTTCTAGTGGCTCGTTTTTTCTTGAAAATTACATCAATAGTAGTCTTTCTAACTTAGCAATTATAAATAGCAACGAGTTTTTGGCTCCATTACTATTTAGTTCAGGTCGCTCAACAAACTTATTCATAGGAATTGATCTAAATCAATGGATTCCATCACTAACCCAATTTCAAGCTGGTGATTCATTTAACTTTGTCAATGGAATATCGTCAAGCTTACCTGGTGTTATCGTCGGTACTACGCCAGTAAGCTTTTCTTCTTCAGTAGGCTGGTTTACAGCGAATCCTTATACTGGCTCTGGATTTGTAATAGCTGCATCTGATGGAGATACTATCCCCGAACCTTCCTCAACCCTCGGTTTCCTCGCTCTCGGTACACTCGGCGCAGCCTCAACCCTCAAGCGCCAACTAAAACCCTCTAAATCCACCGAAAAAGAAACCACAAAAATAGGCTAAATTGCTTCTAAAAATACCATAAATGCCCCTTTATTTACTCCCTTGAAGGGGATTATTTTTTCCACCTTTTTAAACTCTAAAAATTTCAGAGTTCACAGCTTATCGCTTACTTAAGACGGATGATTGTTAGGATTTTCCATCAGCAATCCCTCACTGATCACAGCGACATTCAATTCATTATCTGCCGAGACAAAAGTGATAGAAGGTAAACCACTAGCTAGGCAAAGTGCATTAACAGCACAACCTACTGCTAACTGGATTGCGTCATAACCTCTTAAACCATAAGTTTCCGCTAATACCATTCCTGAATTAATTATACTTTCGGTAATTTCAATGACTTGATAATCTTTAAGCGAGTCCTTTCTCAACTGATGAACTATTGCCGTTGCATCCGTAACGCTAATACTTCCAGTGCGGTATCTTCGCGTAATAGCAGCCACAATTTCTACCTTGGCGATTGCGGCAATAAATATTTCATTATTTAAAGCAGCAGCAAATAATCCCAATACCCACGCTGAACCGGGTTCGCTGATATAACGCTTGACCAAGGCACTACTATCTAAGAAATAAAGTGCCATTTAACGGCGTTCCTCAATAATCGTTTCTGAAATAGGTTTTCCCTCGATTTCAATCAATCGTCGCTCAGTTATCGGTTGAGATGAAGGACGCTTAATCTGCTTGACTAATCCAGCATCAAGAAGAGATTGGTGAAATACCGCTTGTTTGTCAGCTTCTTCTTTATCCATAAGATGCTGTTGAATCGTCTGATTAAGCAGCTGAAGTTCTTTTAGCTCAAGAGTCTCAAGCTGATTCAAGATTTGAGTAAGGATTGCCTGTGTCATAATCTGCTACTTTTTTTGCTGTCTGAGTAATTAATATTTTATAGCAAAGTTATAATTGAGTTAGTACAATGGACAGTATCATAAAAATTCACTCTTTAGACCTGCTTGATCGTAAATTTTTAGATTCTAGGCGCTTAATATCCTCTTGCCAGTAGCTGTTGAAAAGCAAAATGATCAAATCCTAGAGAACCGCTTGGATATTTGTTTGATTCTTGGCCAATGCTGCCGATGTTATTCCCTTTGTACCTCGTTCAATTTCACTGCATCAGCTTCATCCCTTGCCACTGAATCAAATCAAGAAAAAGACTTTATCCCCAGTTTTGGCAACTATTCTCGGTGTGAGAGGAGGAGGCAGATTTTGCTGCCGTTTCCTCCTAATGGCTAAGACAGGATTAGTTTTTGCGGTAAAAAATCTTACTGCCTTGGTCACTGACAAAATGACAATTGCGGTAGGACCGCCAGAGAGATTTGAAAATCGGTTCTTTCGAGACGCGATAATAGTCTCCTAAGACGGGACGGATAGCCTCGGTTGCTTCTTGGAGATGATAGTGGGGAATAGTGATAAAAATATGATGGGCAACGTGAGTACCAATTTGGTGATGGATGGGATTAAAGATGCCATAATTGCGATCGATGGTAGAAAGCGCCCCTTTGAGAAAGTACCAATCTTGACCGCGATACCAGGGAATATCATCTTCAGTGTGGTGTAGGAATGTCACCAGGTCTAACCAAACCACAAAGACGATATAGGGCATGATGTAGTAGTTAAACAGAAACCAAAAGCCGTAGCTAATACCCACCCCGATTAATAGACCTAACATAAAGGTACAGCAAACGGTGCTAGTCAGTACCTGCCACCGTTCCGAGGGGCGAAAGAGGGAGCTTTCAGGCATAAAATGGGACCCCTGTTTATTAGGGGAACGACGGAAAAGATAGAGGGGATAAACAAATAAAATTAGCTGAAAACGAGCTAATTTTTCGTACCAAGCCATATTGTTATACTGGGTTTCCGTGACGGGATACCAACTTTCATCGGTGTCGATATTGCCAGTATTAGCGTGATGGGTGCGATGACTGATACGCCAACCGTGGAAAGGTACGAGAATGGGAGTATGACTGAGATGACCGATTAAGTTATTTAACCAACGATAACGGGAAAAGGAACCGTGACCGCAATCGTGACCGACGACAAATAAGGCCCAAAACATGGTTCCCTGCATAAACCAAAAAAGGGGGAAGAACCATGCTTGATTAATCTGGTAAGTTATCCAGTAAAGTAGGGTAATAATGCCAATGTCAAAAAAAAAGTAGGCTAAAGAGCGAAAAACGCTTGATTGGAAGCAACGGGCCGGGATAGCTAGACGGACATCCTGTAGGGTAAATGGCAAAAATTCTCTTTCTAGGGTGGGTTTAGGTAGGGTTTGGGACACTAGGTTATAACTCAAGATGGATAACAGGGCAGTATTGACGAAAGCTTGAGTAGCTCAAGTTTTCTGTTTGTCGATGCGCTATCTTTTCTCTATCTCAGCTAAGAGCGGATAAGACCGAGCGATCGAGCGAATTTCGTCTAACTCACTGGGATTTTATTCTAGGGCTTAATGTAACTTAACAAAAGCCCCTGGGGAAAGTTAATCAGATTCTCCCCCTGTCTGTCCGTCTGTACCCTTGGGCATCCATACAATAGACCGGCTCTTCGGTTCGTGTTATCCACCCGATCAAACCAGACCAAGCAACGAAGAACCAAATAGATTAACATTGTTTTGTCAGCAGATAAGTTTAGAGGTTCATTTATGGCAATAGCAACTTTGACAGCACTTCACGACACTGCGATCAAGAAATCGACAGAACAATCTAGTAAGCTACCCGATACTGAGAAAAAGATTTACAAGGCCGGACAAACCATCAGCATCGACAGGGTGGAATCTGCACCCAACGGACATTTAAAAGTAACCCTGAGTAGCGGTGCTGGTGTCTGGTATATCTTTGAAAAAGATTGGTCTCCTATTCCAGAGTCTATGGACCGAGTAGAAAGCAATAGTAAAGTTCCTGAACAAGCAGTTCAGATTATAACTGAGTTTGAAGGTTTTGTCCCTCATGTTTATAATGATGGCGTAGGAGTGGCGACGATTGGGATTGGAACAACTCGGTATCCTAATGGCAAACCTGTTCGTTTTGGCGATCCAAATATCACTTTAGCAACCGCTCAGAGTTATTTATCCCACGATCTTGAAAACACCGTAAATCACCTAGCTGCTTCAATTCCTTATTGGAATGAGATGAATGATAATCAGCGTTCAGCCTTGATTTCGTTTGCTTACAATTTAGGCGATCATTTCTACGGTAATCCCGGTTTTAATTCTATCACTTCTGCTTTGCGAGATAAGCGATGGAATGACGTACCTAAGATTTTAGAACTCTACTCTAATCCGGGTTCCAATGTCCATGAAGGTCTGCTGCGACGGCGCAAGGCTGAGGGTGAATTGTGGCAAGGTAAGGGGAAATTTGCTAAGTAAGTAGTTGTGTCTCTGGGGTGCAAATGTCACCCCAGAGACACGGAGAACACAGAGAGATATTTATTGGCTACTGGAATTAAAGTATGGGATTATTTTTTGTTAGGTTTAAGCCAAATTTCTTGATGAGAACTCTGTTTTTATTGTTTATCTGCTTGTTTTGGGGTAAAACAACTCTTGCAGAAACCTTACAAACAAGAAATTTTATTGTCAAGATTACTAGAAATTGTCCTGAAGGAGAGGTAGTGTGCAACAATGTCTCCTACACTGGAACAAGTTTAAGAACCGCAGAATCGATTAAACTTACTGGGAGAACTGTTTATCGTTTGTGTTCAGATAGGGTTACTCCCTGTCAATTTCTCGGCTACGAGTTTATTAATAGAAATTATCGCTACTTTGTCACAGAAAGTGGTATAATCAAAATCTATAAAAATGGCAAGCTTTTACTTGAAGAACGTGGTTCATGGCAGGATTAATCGTTTAATCAAAACTGATTAAATTCTCTTTCAAGTAAGTATATAAGAATTGCAGGCGTTGTGTTTCACTTTCAGTGAGTTGGTCTCCTTTTCCTCGCAACTCAAAATATCGTTGTGTAGCTGTCGATAAGCGTATTGTTTTACCTATAGCGTTTCCTAAGCTAGTGAGGTACACCTATTTTTCTTCCCTTTTGCCTTTTGGCTCTTGCCTTTTGCCTAAAACCCATAACTTTTGTACCTCAGCAGACTGAAAAACGCTATAGTTACGAACTCGATCCATTTGGTAGATTGTTGCTTAACAATTGAGATGGCCAATTCTACTCAAATATGCCTGATACTAAATCCGTTGAGTAACGCACAGAAAACGGGTTTCTCCGAGAAACCCGTTTTCTACTCATGCACTCATGCAAAAAGGGGAATAAATAATCAGTCTTTAATAACCAGATTTAGTATGAATCGCCTTCTAGGTGAGCAACTCACATAAGCTGTGAAAACCCAAAAAAAGGGCGAACAAAATTCACCCTAACAGACACAGTAATCATCCTACAAAGTGCTGATAAACTGA
>NZ_JAPZSR010000288.1:0-15094 GCF_027531875.1 Microcystis sp. LE19-84.1B
AAATGGATTTTAGGTTCGATCCCCCCCGCCCCCCTTGATAAGGGGGGTGCCGATAGGCGGGGGGATCTCACAGTTTGTAATACCTACCTACTTAAAAATGGAGTTTATGTTCGATCACCACAGCCCCCCTGGCGAAGGGGGGTTCCGATTGGCGGGGGGAGCCCCCTTGATAAGGGGGGTGCCGATCCTTCCTTGATAAGGGGGGTTTCTGATAATTTTTAACGCCTACCTACTTATGATGTTCACACAGTAGAGAAAAAGCCAAAAACCTCCGTTAAGAATAACGGAGGCTGGTTAATTAATTAACAATTTTCAGCTACAATTTCGCCCCACATTCAGGACAGAATTTATTATTCCAACTGTTAACCGCACCGCAACTGGGACAATCGAGCATTTCACAACCCTTGGTGACAATTTTCGGTAAACCAATCATACGGGCATTACTTTGACCGGGGGCGACCATGGGATAACAATTTTCGTCTCTAGCAACGATCGCATTGACTAAAACTGGACCATCATGGGCCAACATTTCGGCAATTTTTGCGGCTAATTCCTCTCGATGGCGAATAGTAATCCCTTTCATGCCGTAAGCTTGGGCTAACAGTTCCACATCCGGCATTCCCACTTCCATATTGGAATTAGAATAACGTTCCCCATAGAAAGCTTCTTGCCATTGACGTACCATACCCTGCCAACCATTATTAATAATAATCGTCTTGGCATGAATATTAAATTGGGTTAGGGTGGCTAATTCCTGTAGATTCATTTGGAAACTGGAATCACCACTAATACAAATGACCTCCTCATCGGCAATGGCCACTTTTACCCCCATCGCAGCCGGTAAACCGAAACCCATTGTCCCCAATCCCGCGCTAGAAATCCAACGTCGGGGACCATTTTTGAGGAATTGGGCCGCCCACATCTGATGCTGGCCCACATCGGTGGTATAGTAGGCGTGGGGTGCTTGACGACCCACCTCAACGATTACTTCTTGGGGGGAAAGTCTGCCTTCCGGTCGAGGGACTTGCAGGGGATAATCTTGCCGCCAGCGCTCGATCTTGGCTAACCAAGCTTGGCTGCGATCGGGATTGGTGGGATAATCAAATTCTCTGGCTTTGTGGAGTATTTGTTCTAAAACTACCCGCACATCCCCGACAATCGGCACGTCAGGGGCGCGATTTTTGCCCACTTCGGCGGGGTCGATGTCCACATGGATTACCTTAGCTTTTGAGGCGAATTCGTCCAATTTCCCGGTTACTCGGTCATCAAAACGAGCGCCGACGGCAATTAATAAATCACACTCGGTCACGGCAAAATTAGCGTAGGCAGTGCCGTGCATTCCTAACATTCCCACCGAGAGGGGATGATGTTCATCAAAAGCACCGATCCCCATTAACGTGGTGGTGACGGGTAACTGAAAACGCTCGGCAAACTCGGCAATTTGGGCGTGGGCATTAGCTGCGATCGCACCTCCGCCAACGTAAAGTAAGGGTTTTTCGGCGGTTTCCAAGAGGTGTAAAGCGGCCTCAATTTGACGGCGATTGCCCTTAACCGTGGGACGATAGCCGGTTAGTTTCACATCTCCCGGTTCGACGGGGATATAATCGCATAGTTCTAAACCGACATCTTTGGGAATATCGACTAAAACCGGTCCCGGTCGTCCTGTACTGGCGATATGGAAGGCTTCAGCGACGATTCTCGCTACTTCCCGGGCGTTTCTAGCCACATAGGAATGTTTAACAATCGGGAGAGTAATACCATAAATATCGGTTTCTTGGAAAGCATCGGAACCGATGGCCGCCCGGCTCACCTGACCGGTGATAATCACCATCGGGATGGAGTCCATGTGTGCGTTAGCGATGCCTGTCACCAAATTGGTCGCCCCGGGGCCGGAAGTACCGAAACAGACCCCCACTTTGCCGGTGGCCCTAGCGTAGGCATCGGCGGCATGGGCGGCCGCTTGTTCGTGGCGCACTAAAATATGTTGTAATTCTCCCCGCTCTTCAAAGCGGTAGAGTTCGTCATAGATGGGCAGGATCGCACCTCCGGGATAACCGAAGATGTGCTTAACGCCATGACGTTTGAGACTGTCCATCAAGGCATAAGCACCAGAACAACGCTGGGGAACCGTTGTTAAAGAGTCATTGGGCTTGGGAAGTGATGAAACCACAGGGCAAACCGTCCAATTTCTAACTAGAGGGATAATTGCAATTCTGTTGCCTAGGATGCAACTTGAAAAATAGCAAAATTGATAACCTTATACTTTTAGTGTATTCCATCTCACCTTTTTGGCTGCAGTTTTTTTTCTTTTTGCATCTTACCCATGCAATATCTGGGGAAGTGGGGTGTGGGGTGTGGGGAAGTGGGGAAGTGGGGTGTGGGGTGTGGGGTGTGGGGTGTGGGGTGTGGGGTGTGGGGTGTGGGGTGTGGGGTGTGGGGTGATGGGGAAGTGGGGAAGTGGGGATAAGATGATAAATATTGGTGATTTTACCTGATCTTGACTGAGCCTGGAAGTTTTATGAATAGTCTTTTGATTGCGGCTACGGATACCGATGCGGGTAAAACCGTTGTCACCACTGCTTTAGTGGCTTATTGGCAAAAATACTATCCCTCCAAGGCCCTGGGGCTGATGAAATTAATGCAAACGGGTCAAGGCGATCGAGAATGGTATGAGGGTTTATTTCAGGGTCAATTAGAAATGATCACACCGCTGCAATATCAAGCACCCTTAGCGCCTCCTGTGGCTGCTGATTTGGAAGGTCGAGATATTCCTTTGGGGACGGTGTGGCAAGCTCTGCTAAACCTACAAAAAAGCCAAGATTTGGTTTTAATTGAGGGTTTAGGGGGTTTAGGTTGTCCTGTCACCCACGAGCTAACTGTGGCGGATTTAGCGGCTCAATGGCGGTTAAAAACCCTTTTGGTGGTGCCGGTGAAATTGGGAGCGATTTCCCAGACGGTGGCTAATATTGCCCTAGCAGAGCAGAAAAAGGTCAATTTAGGCGGAATTATCCTTAATTGTCTTGAACCGCGCACGGAGACGGAGATAGAGCAGTTAACACCGATCAATTTAATTCAATCCTTGACTAATTGTCCGGTTTTAGGTGTTTTTCCCTTTATCGAAGATCGTCGGGATTTGGATAAATTGGCCTCGGTGGTAGCTAGTTGGCCGGAAATTAAGCTGTCAAGCATTTAAATTGCTTGTTGAGACAAGGCAAAAGGCAACCCCCCCCTGCCCCCCCGACATCGGGGGGGTAAGGGTAGGGTTGATTCATAGTAGGGTTGATTCATGAATCAACCCTACAGGACATCGGGGGGGTAAGGGAATAAATTAGGGGAAGTCTAGATATTCTTGTTCTGTTAGGGCAAATTCTGGATCAATGATTTTTACCTCATTATAGGTGAGTTGATAGAGTTTGTAAACTAAGTGATCAATCTGCTTTTCTAATTCGCTTGTATCAGCGTTAGGATCGTTCTTTTTTGCATCAAGACATTTTTGTACAAGTTTTTCTATTGCTGTGCGTTGTGATTCAGTTGCATCAATAATAGGTATCTGTGAGACATATATAGACTTAAATCTTTTAAAATCTCCTCTAATAGCAGGACAAATTTGATTTATAAAAAATTTTGCTATCTTGGAATTAAGAAATCCTAGTAAATGTTTTGAGTTCAATGGAATTAAAAATAATGTACAGTCAAGAAGAAAATTACTATTGTCAAAAGCAAATTCACAACTAACTGCTATATCTGGATAAATAATTTTAGGTTGTTCAAATTCTTGCCAGTAACTAGCAGCATATCTTTGTAAAGCATACCACTCATATCTGATTCCTGTTTCTGCTTTGTTTCTAGCTGATAATTGTTCTTTAAACTGGCAAAGGTGATTATAAACAGCAGGATATTGTTTTTGAAATGCTTCTTCTGCTTTCACTGAAGCATCAACTATAGTATTATCTTCATGTAGTGGAAAGTGCCAAGGAATAAATAATAACCATAAATCAGGATTGTTTACTAGCCATCGTTTAACATCTCTCCCTCTTAAAAATGGCTTCAAAACGTCCTCTGAGGAAGGATGCTCATTAATTAATCTGTCGCGGGTTGCGCGATCAATTATAAAAGCTTCATTAAAACCTGTTAAAATACCACGATAAAATCTACCTTCTACATATTCACCTAAAGGCTGACCCGCATTACGCAACTTAGCTAATAAATCCAAAATTTGCGAAGACTCTAAACGCCAACCATCAGGCTTTAAATTTTCTTGAGCAATTATTAACCCATCTTGCTCTAATACTGTTGCAAACCGTGCAATATCTTGTTTTTTCGTTTCATCCCAGGATAAAGCTTGTAATTGATTATTTTTAGATTTATTTTTGCTTAAAGTGATAATACTTGGATAAGCTATCGCCTCTTCAAAAACAGGGAAATCACCAAAATCAATTAAATTGTAAATTGTGGTTGAATCTCCCAGAAGTTGACGCAACTTTTCACCATAACCTGCGCGAAAATATTTATTAGAGGAAATATAAGTTAAATTACCTTTAGGCTTTAACAAGTTTAAACCCAATTCATAAAAATAAACAAACAAATCAGCAACACCCGTATAACATTGATAAGTTTTTTGTAAAGTTGGTTTTAATTCCTTAATGTCTTCTTGACGAATATAAGGAGGATTCCCAATGACAACATCAAACCCGACAAAATCACCGTCATCATTCAACACTTCGGGAAACTCAAACCGCCATTCTAAAGCATTATCATACAGCCTACCGCTTTCAATATCTGCGATTTCAGCAGTTAGCTTATCAATCTCATTATTTAACTTAGTAACTTTTTTCTCCCGCGCTTTTTGCTCCGTCTTAGTCTCCTCAAACAATAAACCCTGATTTTCCAGATTATAAAGTTCCCCTTGTAATTGACGTAACTTCACCTTCTTAGGATTACCAATTAATAAATTAGCACTAAACCCAGCCTTAATCTTAGCAATCAGCGTTTCCATCTCCCGCTTTTGTCCCTTAGTTTCTGCGTTGCGATAAGTCTGTACAGCATTGCGATATTGCTCAATACTAAACTTCTGCTTCTGTAAAACCTGTTTAACATCCACATCCAAAGCAAACCGACTAATCAAAGAATTACCACACTTGATATTAATATCAATATTTGGCAAAGTTTCCAAGTTGCCATCCTCCCGATAATAAGCATTCTTTAGAAGCTCAATCCATAACCGCAAGCGACAAATCGTCACAGAATTAGGGTTAATATCCACCCCAAATAAACACCCTTCGATAATCGTCTGTTTCTCGTGAAATAAGGCTTGCTGTACCCGTTGCTTTTCTTTATTATGGGGATGATAAGCAAATAAATTTCCTTCATCATCGTAAACCAGTAACTTATCATTTCGCACTTCCACTCGATAATCTTTTAGCGACTTACCCGAACTATCTAATAAAACCCGTAACTCACTCTTAATCGCGATTATCTCATTCAAAGCCGAAACTAAAAAATGTCCCGAACCCACCGCCGGATCACAAATCTTCAGGCTATTAATAATAGTATTCGCCTCTCTTTTATCCTCAATTCGTTCATATAAATCATCTAAAGTTTGACAATTCCAGCCTTTTACTTCATTAAACTTCTGTACAATCGCTCGTCGTATCGTTTCCCGACACATATACATGGTAATAAAACTCGGTGTATAAAAAGAACCGTCCTTATAACCATTAATCTTTTCAAAAATTAACCCTAATACCGAAGCATTAATTAACTTTTCGCTATCTTCTTGAGGATTTTCTAACTCATCTCGATCGAATTTATAAGCATCCAAAAACTCAAATAAATAAGCCAACGCATTTAACTCACCTACTCGCTTATTACCCTGATTATCTTTTAGCACCGTACCCGCAAAAATGGGTAAAGTTCGCTCCCGCAAATTGCCAATAAAAATCGTTTGCTGTTCCGTCTCCGTTGGCTCAAATAACGAACTATTTAAATAAGGTACATGAGCAAAAGTCGTTTTAACCTTAGCCTCGCGCTTATTTGTCTCCTTGGCTAACACATCAAAAAACAAACTATCGAGATCATCATAACTGGGAACTTTCGCCAAATTGAGAAAGGCAAAATCTCGATCGCCTTGATGATATTTAATTAACTGCGCTTCCAGTAGTTTGAGAAATAAAACCCGATTAATCCAATTAATTGATAACCGCAACGCCACATTAAAAAGCCGTTCTTCATCCGTAGTTCCAAACTCTTCAGGATTTTTTAATTGTGCAATTTTATCTAAACTATCCAACCGACTAATCGCATTTTCAATCAGGGAACCATCACAGCGATCGCCTGCTTTCATTTGTCCGATTAACTTCTTCCCTTTTTCCTTAATTTCCGTCAAACCAATAATATACAAAAGCTCATTATAAAAAGGCTTATTTAAAGTATTACTGTCATTAACAAAAGGTAACTTAAGTAAATGCTCTGGCGCAAGAATCTTGTAAATATCAAGCAGATCTAAATTTTCCAGTTCTCGCAGATCAAAATGAGTAAACTTAATTTGCTCAATAACTTTAGCGATCGCTGGTTCGGCAATTTGTTGATAGAAAAAATCCGTTTTTGTATTACTCAGTCTCCCTGCTTCAAAATCGCAAAACTGGTTAACTAGAGCCTTATTAGCAAAAAACAACTCCTCAAAAATCTTGCCATCAAAAATAAACCACTCATAAATATTTGTCACGATCAAGTGTTTAATCTCAAGATTTTTATCCGTCACCCTTTCGCGGAGAAAATATAAAATTAACTGCTGAAAAGCCTTAGTATTAAGATTATCCAGTCTTGGCATTTCTGCATTTATTGTCCGAGTAGGTTTCTTCGTCTCAAAAATGACCCCCACTGGACTTTTAACATCCTGGTTATTATGAATCACCAGATCGATGCGCTCTTTTGTATTGATAAAATAGCGATCGGTATAATAGGTATTTTTTAAAAAATCTATCAGCAAATTTTTATTAAACTCTTCGGACTTTTTGCTGTCACATTGCTCCAACAAGCGCGTTAAATTAGCTTGAAAAACCTGAATTGTTTCAGTATCAGGCTTAATTTTTAAGTACACCCGATTTAAGGTTTGTTTGAGTTCTCGCTTATTGACGATCATAAAAGTTTACCTCTAGGAAACTACCGATTAATACCATTTTTCAAAAGTAATGACAGAGATGGTTATGCCTAGTGCATCTCAATTTTGTCGAAATATCTAGATATTTCGGGCGCACGCAGTGCGCCCCTACCATTGGCACCATCATATTATTGTAGGGGCGAATTGCATTCGCCCTCTTTGAACAACTTCTGCTGCTCACCAATAGGAGATGCACCCGGTTATGCCTGCTACAAATAAAGAAAAATGGTATAATTTTATTATAGCATTGCCAAATAATCGGTTAAAATAGAAGAACAAAAGTTGCAATCGAGGTCAATCTGTCGAAGCGAGGAATTTCTAACAGCAATGTGGAAAGAATTCCCCGTCACAGCGTAGCTTGACGGGGGGAGTATGTCACTGTTGCAATGCTTTTAAGAAGCGTCCCATAGTGGCAAATAAACCCGACTTTTTGGCTTTGTTAGCAGGATTAGAACTATCCTTAGGATTATTACTAGAAGCTTTCAGAATCAGATTTTCTAAAGCTTCGCCCATGGGTTTAGTGGATTGTTCGGAAATTAACTCGTAACCGTCTTCTTTTTCTAGCCAAACTTGCCACAAGGAAGGATAGGAGCGATACACAATCGCTGATTCCAAGGGACGAAAATAATAACAACTTTCTAGGGTACTTAAAAATCTTTCTCGCAATTGTCGGGCTGCGTAACCGATACCCACCACCGATACATCTTCTAATTGAGGAATTAGAAGAACCACGGGGCGATCTTCGGCAAGGTAACAGAGTTTTTCTACGGAATTAATCTCCACCGAGGAGGGACAAACAACTAAAAAAGCTTCATCTTCGGGCTTAATTTTGTTTTCGATGGGAATAAAACGACTACCTAAATCTCCCAGTTGAAAAACTGTTTCTCCCCAATCCCGTCGAGCTAACATGGCGGCCCCGGTATCGGGAAAAATTACCCTTAAACCAGAACCATAACTGTCAAAAAGAGAGGTAAAATCAAGGGCTAAAGCTTGCGCTTGTAGAGCAATTTCTGGGATAACTAATTCCACTTGTACGCGTCTAGCACCCGATTCTATAGCCAGTTGGGTGGCGGCTTTCGCTTGCAGGATTGTTTCTTCTAGGGAATTGGGTAGGGTCATTTCAGTTATCAGTTATCAGTTATCAGTTATCAGTTATCAGTTATCGGTTATCAGTTATCAGTGATTACCTCTGGTCGTCGGTGGATTAAAATCAGAAAGATTTTAATTTTTATAAAAGGTAGGGTTGATTCATGAATGAACCCTACGTCCTGTAGGGGCGAAGCATTCGGGCAATAACCTATCGGTGAAACCGTAGATTTTCTATCCGAATGCTTCGCCCGTACTTTTTGCCGCAAACCCTACTTAAGTTTAGATGAAGTGTGACGGGATTTGGCATCATCCCAAGCATTAAGATAAATCCTATAAAATACTTTTAGTTTTTAAGAAGAAAGTCGGTAATCGGGGAAAAGGTGAGGAAAGAAAGCTTAGGAAAGCTGATAGGAGCCGTGACGTTGGGCATAATAATCGAGAATTGTCGTGATCAGAGCGCGATCGCTTTCCTGAAAAGTCTCGGTATAGTTAATTTCCAAACTACCGATCTGACTTTGGTGATAATCGAATTGTTGGAACTGCTGGGGAGTGAGATGGGTTTCCACACCCTGAACCTGTTGTAAATGGCTGGCTAATTCTCGATAGATAGCCAAGGGCATTCGCGGATAAATAATGGTTTGTTTTTGTTGAATAGCAATCGATCGCACGGGTTTTATTCTCCTGATTCGGAAATATTATAGCTGATCGAGGCTTGCGGTGCGGCGGGTTCGGGTGCACCATCCCCTAAACGACGGGTAATAGTTTGACCGCGTTGTTGTAGGACAATATAGGGGTTATCGGGATCGGTGTTGATCGCTTTAACTAAAATTAAACCATTAGAGAGGGTAGAACCGGGAATAACTCGACGTTCCGTGGCTTCTCCGGGGGCTTTCACGATCGCCATAGGAGTGGTAGGTAACTGGACGATGCCCGATACTTGCACTTCTTCCGCTTCCGTCGGTTGCGGTGGTGGTGGCGGTGCTTTCACTATCGGTCGTCTGGGGGTGGGACGATTGCCCATTGCTGCGGGTGCGGGTCTGGCTGTGGTGGCCGCCAGAGTCCCAGCCGGGGGTTTTTCCGCCACTGTAATTGTAATATTTGGTTGTAGGGGAAAGGGAGCAAAGGGATCGCTGCGACCGCGATTAATTTCTGCGCGTTTTTGGTCGGGATCGGTAGCAGGAATCAATCCCGCTACCCTTAGGGGGGTTGGTTCGGTAGCTGGTTGTACAGCACCGCTAAAGGCTGGTGGTTGGGCAGCCGGGGGACTGGGAGAGGGGGTGGGGGTTTCTTGGCTGGGTGGTGGGGATTGATTAGCTTGGTTAGAAGCTGGACATCCCACCAACAATAAAGCGACACTCCCCACCGATAGGATTAGCGGCAATTTTTTCATACGGAAACAAAGACAAAATGGCCCGGTCGGACAACCTTGGATAATAACATAACCTATCTTTCCCAGAAATCTAGGCAGACCACACGGGGAAAGTCAGGAGCTTGACCCCGCTAGTCCGGTTTTAATACTGACCGCCGGATTTGCGATGACCGATGGCGGTGACACCGTTACTATCCAAAACTTGACCCCGCTCGACGGTGGCATAGACTAACCAGCGATCGCCGCAGAGTTGTCGCTCTTTGACCGTACACTCTAGATAGGCGAGACTTTCGCTTAAAATCAGACAGCCATTTTCCCCGACTTGGGTTTCTAATCCCGTAAAGACATCACCGCCAGATTTGATGCGATTGGAAAAATGACGGCGTAAATTGCGCCCTTCCTTGAGAATATTCAAGGTAAAAGCGGTTCCCGAGTTAATTAGGCGATCGGCGGCTTGTTCGTCAGCAACGGCGATAATTAGCCCCGGGGGGTTAAAACTGGCTTGGGATACCCAAGAGGTCAAGAAACCAGCATGATCCTCGCCCTGGCGAGTGGTGAGAACAGAGAGGGAACCGACGATCCGGCCAACGGCCTGGGCAGTGCGATCGATTTGTGTTTCGGTCATTCCCTGTTGGGGAACCCGCAATTTTTTGGTTTTTTTCAAGGTCCGGGCGAAGGTTTCTCCGGCTAAATAACCAGCTTGTAAACTGCTTTCTGTGGGGTTAAAACGCACGCGCAAGGATTCAAAACCGAGGCGATAATTGGCATCTTTGAGTTTAGTTTCAATTAAATCGACAGCTTCCCCACTCCAACCGTAGGAACCAAAAACCCCGGCTAATTTAGTTTTTGCTGCCGTGGAAAGAACGATTCCTAAAGCGGTTTGAATCTGGGTAGGAGCGTGACCGGCTAAGGTGGGAGAACCGATAATAAATCCGTCACAATTTTCGATCGCTTGACTAATTTCGGCGGGGGTGGCAAACTCACAATTTATTGATTCTACGGCCAGATCATTTTCTAATAATCCTCGTTCGATCGAGCGGGCCAGGGTGGCAGTATTTCCGTAGGCAGAAGCATATAATAAAGCCACTTGTAGAGGTCGAGTTTTTTGTTCTTGACACCAATAACGATAATCGTGGGCAAGACGACTAAGACTATGACGAATTATCGGACCGTGGGCGGGTGCATAATATTGGGCGGGAAATTCTTTAATTTTGTCGAGGGCTGTTTCTACCGCTTTGGATTGCACGGCATGGAGACAATCAAAATAATAACGACGATCCGCGTCTAATTGTTTCCAATTTTTATCCCAAAGAGCGTCACTGCACAGATGTACACTAAAGAATTTATCGCTGTATAAAATTTGGGTTTTTTGGTCAAAAGTGCAGATACCATCAGGCCAGCGCGGCGTAGGGACATTAATAAAACTTAGTTGATGACCTTGCCCTAAATCAAGGATTTCATCGCTTCGTATGCCCAAAATTTGGGCATCGGGAAAGGCATTTTTAAGGGTATTGACGGCAGATTTAGAACAGAGGATGGTGATTTGATGGGTGGCGGCTAATAAGGCCTTTAAAGTGACGATACGGTTGGGATTAACGTGACTGAGAATCAGATAATCGAGACGATGTAAGGAGATATATTGACGAATTTCTTCTAAATAAATTTCGGTGAAGGATTCTCCAGGGGGATCGATTAAGGCGGTTTTATCGCCACAGATAAGATAGGAATTAGCGGTGGTTCCCCGTTGACGAGCATATTCTATTTCAAATTTTAATCTGTCCCAAGTACGGGAGCGAAAAACCCAAGTTTTATCGGCAATTTCTGCGGTTTGAACATCGCGAGAGCGATTATTAATAGCAGGATTGGAAATTAAGGTAGTAGTGCTCATAATTGTTAAGTTGGGTGTTGGGTGTTGGGTGTGACCCCCCCAACCCCCCCGACATCGGGGGGGCAGGTGGGGTGTGGGGTGTGGGGTGTGGGGGGAGTGAGGTTTTAGAGTTTTAGTGGAAATTACTCTATCTCCCCATTACCCTATTCCCCCATTTCCCTATCCCCTTCTAACTGATAACTGATAACTGATAACTGATAACTGATAACTGACTAAATTTTGCTGTTTATTTCAGTTAATTCTTTAACTAAATGTTGACGATAACGTTCAGAAACTTTTTGTTCAGGATCGATACCTTCAAAGGTGGGAGGAAGCCAAACTCTTAACACCATTAATGTACCGAGAACTATTAGAAAAGCACAGGCAGCTAATACTTGTGTCCAATTAGTTTCTAGGACTCCTCTGACAATTAATTCTCGCAAAACCGAGACGATAGAAACTTCCACGGCAACACCGATAGAAACTCGTTTTTCTTGCAAATAAATAATCAACAATCGGAACAATTCTACTAGAATTAAGAGGAATAAAATATCGGCGGTAATAATCCGAAATTGAATCGGTGGCAGCAGAGACATAAACATTTCTCTGACTTCTAACACCATGAAGCTAAATAAACCGATACAGAGAGAAATGACAATTAAATCTTGAATCATTTCTAACACTTGTACTACTCTCACCATCATTGGGGAAGGTTTTTTAATTGGTTCGTACATTTTATTGCTCCTAAGATTGATAGAATTTGGTGTTAGGAAAGTGGGGAAGTAGGGTGATGGGAAGAATAAATAAAAATAATCTCCTGCCTCCTGATAACTGATAACTGATAACTGATAACTGATAACTGATAACTGATAACTGTTAATAATGGTTGCCAACTTTGCGATGATGGACAGCAGTTAAGGTATCTAAACGAGCAACTCGTCCGGTATTAACGGTACAATAAACTACCCAATGATCGCCGCAATCTAAACGACTGGTGACTTGACATTCTATGTAAGCTAAGGCATCGGCTAAAATTGGTGATCCATTATTAGCAGTATAGGTTTTAATGCCTTCAAAACGATTGGCACCGGGAGAGAAACGCTTGAGGAAATGTTTCATTAATTTCTGATAATTATCCTCAGCTAAAACATTTAAAACAAAGGTATCGCTAGGCTGTAAAAAGGATACCATTGCCCGATCTTTGGCCACTGCAATCGCCACACCTAAAGGATTTAAACTTGCTTGTGTCACCCAAGAGGCAACCATGGCACTAGATAAATCGGCTTTTTGGGAAGTAATTAGGTATAATCCAGTGCTAATACGACCTAAAGCTTTTTCTAAGTCGTTGTTAATCGACTTAATTTGTTTAATCGTTTTTTCTCGGCTTAACCATTGGCCGAGGTCGGTTCCTGCTTCATCGGCAATCAAATCGAGGGATTGATGGGAATTGTCTTTAACTAAAAGAGGAGGAAAAGCTTCGATCGCTCCGATCTCCTGTAATTTATTTCTTAAGGGAAAAATTGGTTCATCTTCCCCACCTCCTGACTCAAATAATCCTACCGCTTGTTTGCCATTAATTGAAGCAAGAATCGTGCTTAAAATTGTCTGGTTAATCGGGGAAGATTGGGGAGGCATTCCGATGACAACTCCCTTCGATTGATTGATTAATTCTCTGACTTCGTGGGGATCAGCATTATTCATATCGACTAATTCTGTCACCACATCATTTTTGGTCAAACCCTGACTGATCATAGTAGCTAAATGTTCGCTTTGTCCGTAATCTTGGGTAAAGAATACAGCCACTAAAGTATCAGCAGAAGTTTGTTCTTGACTCCAAGTTTGATAGCGTCCCACCCAATCAGAAATATGGTGTTTTAATAGGGGACCGTGACCGGTGGCAATGAGATTAATCTCAAATTTCTCGATTCTTTTAATTGCCCCTAAAACTGAACGAGCGTTCGGTCGCATCAGACAGTCATAATAGGTTTGAAAATCGGCTTCTAGCAGGTCTTTTTCTCGATCGTAGGTTTGATCATCACAAAAGTGCATTCCGAAGGCATCACAGGTAAAAAGGGTGGCAGTTTTAGCATCAAAAGTGAAGATAGTATCGGGCCAATGAAGATTAGGGGCTGCAACAAATTCTAAGACATGGCCATTACCTAAATCTAAAGTATCACCACTTTTAACGATTAACTGTTTAAAGGGTCTGTGTACCATGTTTTCGAGGAATTGCATGGCAACTTTTGCCCCCACCACGGTAACTTCTGGGACTAATTCCAAAACCTCTTTGACTAAACCACTGTGGTCGGGTTCGGTGTGACTGATAATTAAATAATCAAGATGATTGATGTTGATTAGTTTAGTTAATTCATCCAGATAAAGGCGATCGAATTTGCGGTGAGATGTGTCAATTAGGGCGGTTTTTTCCCCTTGAATAATAAAAGAGTTATAAGTGGTACCGTTTTCTAAACCAAATTCGATATCAAAACGATCGCGATCCCAATCCAAACAGCGCAAGGTAAAAGTATTTTCGGCGATTTCTTGGACTTGTGTGGTTAAACGGCTGGTTTTAGCGGGTTTTGGGGTGATTAAAGCAACCATAATTTCTATCTCCCACAGGATTTGATTCGGAACTGCATTTGCTTAATTCCTATGGTGACTTGCTTTCAGCGATTTGTAAAATACCAATTACTCAAGTCAATGATTAGTTAGATTTATATAACCTTTTATCTATGGTTGTGGATATTAATTTGCGTGCCGGCCCTACCGAATCAAGATCTGAATACTAATTGTGCATCCTATCCACCGGTTGGCTTAGTCCTCGGTTTTGCTTACTGTACTTTTGCCCATTTGTCAAGTTTTTTACATAATTCTTAATATTTCCCTCGTTTTTGCTCTCTCGCTCTCCTGGGGTGTTTTGTTTTCGATGTCAGTCTATGGGTGAACCTGTAACCCATGAGGATATTTACCAGCTATTGCGCGCTGGTGAAACGTTTTTTGTTTTAGCTGAAGCGGTAACACAAGTCCAGAAAACGGGTTTCTTCGAGAAACCCGTTTTCTGGATATTGTTTTTTGGCTGAGGGTTTTAAGGTGAATTGGTGGGCAGTGCATCGCCCTACGGTAAGATGTTCTTATTATATTCTTGCCAAAGACTGCTTAAATTCTGCGAGAGAATTAGCAGTAGCTGCTAATTTTAGTAGCTCTTTTAAGAGAGTAAGGTTAGTGATTTTGTCAATCATCTCTTCAATTTCTGAAGAAATCTGTTCAAACCGCACAGTTAAAACTGTTTTTATGTCATCGCAGCTATTTTCTAACGCTCCAATTTCCTTGCCAATTTCCTTACCACGTTCTATCCCTCGTAACTCCATATTACTAAAGACATGGTTCTTTCCTCCTCAAATTGTTTAATTTTACTCTCTAAGCTTTCCTGCAATTCAGGGGATAAAGTCATCATATTGTCGATGATTTAAAACAGTTTACTAAGTAAGGTAGGTATTACCCACACTACTTATTTATGATGATACTAAAAGACTTCCTACACTCCTCAAAAGAATTTACTATAAGTGCGGCTTTTAACATCTCTTCTAAAACCGAAATAACTGAAGCATCA
>NZ_JAPZSR010000294.1:0-2386 GCF_027531875.1 Microcystis sp. LE19-84.1B
GAGTTGTTTCACCTCTTGGGAGGTGAATTTATAGTTTGCTGCTCCCGGTTGCGGTTGTCCGATTAGGTCAAAGAAACTGTCCGGAAAGCGCAGGAATATTTGGTAAAAGATACTGTCAGTTTTCACGAGAAATCTCGCTTCCAGGGTTTATTGGCAGTTGCCGAATTGTTTGGCTCAACGGTTAATACTCTAGTATTAATAGACATTGTAAGTAGCTAAGTAGCTGGTTATAATTAAATTGAAGATAGATTTTAGGTTCGATCCCCCCTGCCCCCCTTGATAAGGGGGGTGCCGATAGGCGGGGGGATCTGACAGTTTTTAACACCTACCTACTTAGGCACAATTAATTATACATATCTAACCACCTCTTGCCTCTTGCCTTTTGCCTCACCTCAACAAGCAATTTAAAGGCGCGGGCAGCTTATCTGGCTCTTTTCCTGTATAATCAAGTCTTAATTTTAGGAATTGTCATTATATTTGAGGAAAATCTATGAGTTGGACAGAAGGATATGTATCGGAAGTTAACTACACTAGCGGTTTTTACGGCGAGTTAAGTCCCCTAAAATTAGGTTTAGCCACTCTGATGAAATCCATTCAACCCCCCGATTCTAGCCAAGAATTTACCTATTGTGAATTGGCCTGTGGTCAGGGTTTTACCACGAATATTTTAGCGGCTACCTATCCCCACGCCCAATTTTATGCCAATGATTTCAATCCTAGCCATATCGCCACAGCTAGAGATTTAGCAGCCAAGGCGGGAATGAAGAATGTTCTTTTCTTTGATGATAGTTTTGAGGAATTTTTAGAGCGAGATTTACCTCAATTTGACTTCATCAGTCTGCACGGAACTTATAGCTAGATTAGTGCCAGAAATCGCCAAGCAATAGTTAATTTTATTCGCCGCAATCTCAAGGTAGGGGGATTAGTTTATATCTCCTATAATGCCCTTCCGGGTTGGTCGGCGGCGATGCCGATACAAGCTTTAATGGTGCGCCATGGCTGACTGACGGACACATTTTTCAATACAAAGACAAGTACTGTTATGTGAAAGCCTCAAACTCCTGAATAAAAGAAAAAGTAATTTTGCCATAATAATCCTGACGAGCTTTGCGAGAAGCAAAACAGGGAAAAGGGTCAACAGAAAATAAGTGGTCAAGTCGCAAGAAGGGACGCGCCTTATGAACAACTCCCGCCAGCCAACGTAAACCAATTTTCAAATAACTCAAACCACGCCGAAAATGAGCATCAACCTGACGGCGAGAGCCAGATTGTTGAACCGCCATGCCAGTTAAAGTAGCAAAGAGAATAGAAATGGCAACAATGAGATAAAGACGTTCTAAACAAGCAGCAGAGCGAACACGAGAATGTTCCCAGTCAAAAACGCCCGATTTACTGCCCTTGAAAGAGATGTTCAATGGGAAAACGAAGACCATACTGCCAGAAGGTGTCAAGGGTAGGAGGTTCATCGCTCAGAATTGCCCAATTATCCTTAACCCCTGGAACGGAGGCTAAAGCAAGATGAGCAGTGATTCTAGCCTCCTGCCAGACTTGAACGTTGCGATAAAAGCAGGCTTGCCGTTTGGGAGGATAGAGTTCTCTGACCTCATAGCCAAAACCCCGACGGCGAACACCGTAAATGAGGGTATCGCAAGGTAAGCGAAGACACCAATGCCAAGTATTTTTCCTGAGCCATTGAATTAATTGCTGATTGGCAAAGCCTCGGTCGGCTAACAGCATGACATTCTCAAAGCCCTGAAGATAGCCTTTGGCTCTGTCCAACAAGGGTTCGTATTTCTCAAAAGCTAGGCTGGCACTACCATGTTCTAATCCCATCCACATCAAGGGGACGGCTCTCCCCCCGCAGACCACCGCTAGATAGACAAAGCAGTATTGATTCCACAACAGAGTGGTATCTATTGCTAGATACAGTCTTTCCCCCTTCTCCTTCCAAGTCTCGATGGCTTTCAATATTAAGGGGATGTATATCTTTTCCACCGCTACTCTTCCATTCTGGCAAAAGCGATTCCACCGTCTCTGATAACTATTGGCTTGTTCGGCTCTGCTTTGTACAAAGGGTTCCCATCTGGCTTGATTGAGACTTTGACTACTGAGTAGGGCTGTCACCATCCAACTGAGGACGGTTAAATGTCTTTTATCCACAAATCGGCTTCCTTGTTCTAGATAGGAATAAACTTGGGAGAAGATTCTGTTCTCGGTTTTCATCTTGTAGGGATTCTTGCTTTTTCCCTGAGAGGGGGACAAGCGAGCTAGAAGGTAGATAGGGCAAGCGATATAGCTCTTTGTCCTTTGATGTAATCCTTCAACCGATAGCGGCTAATTTGCATTAGCTCTTCTATATTTTTTTGGAACATTTGATGTAGCTGTA
>NZ_JAPZSR010000460.1:0-1794 GCF_027531875.1 Microcystis sp. LE19-84.1B
CTGAGAAGCGATAGCAACCATGACGGGTGTGGACTTACAGCAATTATTACTAGAAAAATGGGGTCGTTCCTACGATATCCAGCTGCGACGCATCAAAGATAAGGTTCATGTCCAGGTAATGTGGAAATATCTCGAACAAGCGTCTTTTCCCCTCTCCGAGTCTGAATATCTGGAACATCTCAATGCGATCGCTAATTATCTCCATGAATGGGGTGGTTTTAGTCAATTTCAAGCTTTTATCCGCGAAACCCGCGAGCGTCCCCGTCTTGGTAAAGCGGTTAGTCTGGCCCTAGATCTAGGTGAAAGGGCATCGGAATGGCTGCTCAGTGATCAGTGATCAGTGATCAGTTATCAGTGGTATTGTTAAACTTGCATTTGAAATGCGTATTGGAAATTTTAGTACAAATGCTCAGACTCCCCACTTCCCCCTGTCTAGACACAAAAAAAGGCGTTAAGCTTAACCTCAACGCTTGCCTTTGATTTAATGGCAGTGACTAGCTCTTGCGACGAGCAAAAGCACCAGCACCAGCAACGGCTAAGATACCGAGGATAGCAGAGGGTTCGGGGATGTAAGTAGTTTGTCTGAAATCGTTGGTTATACTGTTAACTGATCCGTCAACACTAGAGACAAAGAAAGTGTCTCTGACGTAAAGTTTCAGGATATTCGTAGCAATTAGAACCGTGAGGCCAGGAGAGCCTATGCCACCAATATCCAGGCTTCTAGCCTCTGAGGTTCCGACCAAACTCGACCCGCCGAAAGCATCTGACCAAACCGTCTTGTTCAGAGAGACACCGAAGTCAGTCTGGCCAGTTGTGGTATAGCCGCCGCTGAATGCTGAGAACATCTGCGTCAAAAGTTCGTTTCCGGGAGTGTTGGGGTTATCAACGATCTCGATCGTGTAATCTATGACATAAGTACCAGATGAACTTAGCAGAGGGGTAGCTGGGGTGAAGGTGAAGGTGTGCAAATCGCCCAAGGGCAGCACGGTTTCCGTAATGGTCAGAAAATTGTTCGTGTCATTTATACCAATGCCAGATGAGTTGATGTGTGTAAACAACTTGTCCCCTTTTCGGCAAGGATTGGTCTTGAAATTGTTGAAACTTTGTGGCAAACACTCCGCCTGCGCCTGCGCTTGGGCGGGGGCAGCACCGGCAAAGCCGAAAGCGGCAACGCTGCCAGCGATGGCAAGAGCGCCAGTGGTTAGTCGTCTAGATATGTTGGTGATCATTTTAAGTTGTTTGTCAATTTATTAATTAGGGCAGTAATGCGGAGACCTCCGTAGTCTAGAATAGTTATGACCTGGGAGCATCTACCCTTTGACATAAGTAGAAATGCTTAATGATCTCAATAAAAAAGTTAAAAAAGGCAACCATTTAGATAAGCACAGCGATGACGAAGGACTTGCGGTACATTACCAGATTCCCAACTTGCACCAGTAATTTTAAGACGATGAGCAATTTGTTTAATTTTTGATTCAACAGAGCCAGAGCCAATGGAAATACCCTCTGCCTGCAAATAACCATAATTGACAATTCGATGTTTATGCTTGTTCAAATAAATAAAATTCTCCACTTGCGGCTCTGACCATCCTTCGCGCACAAGAGATAGCAACATCCACTTCCCCCTTCCTCAAGAAAACATTTTACCTCCTCCTGACATCTGAGAAGCGATAGCAACCATGACGGGTGTGGACTTACAGCAATTATTACTAGAAAAATGGGGTCGTTCCTACGATATCCAGCTGCGACGCATCAAAGATAAGGTTCATGTCCAGGTAATGTGGAAATATCTCG
>NZ_JAPZSR010000317.1:0-44658 GCF_027531875.1 Microcystis sp. LE19-84.1B
GCCAAGCTTTTCTGGTCGGAACCCCCTAAGCCGAGTTTTCCAGGTGCTGCGCCGTCCACTTGGTTTTCGAGACTGGCCTTTTAATTCTAACGTAAAGCCAACCTAGAACGGCGGGGTTTCAGACCCAAAATTTCCGATGACTGCAAAACTGAGCCTCAAGGAGACTCAGTTTCTAGTTTTTTAAGAGCGGGAAGTTAACGAATGTACTCTTTGAGGATACTATTGCGGTTAGGGTGACGCAGTTTCCGCAGGGCCTTGGCTTCTATTTGACGAATGCGCTCGCGAGTGACGTTGAAAATCTGGCCGATTTCTTCGAGTGTTTTCATCCTGCCGTCATCTAAACCGTAGCGCAGACGCAGCACATCCCGTTCGCGAGGACTAAGGGTATCGAGGACATTTTCTAAATCCTCGCGTAATAAATTTTTAGAAACTTCATCTTCTGGGGTTTCCCCATCCGCTTCGATAAAGTCTCCTAAACGGGAGTCTTCTTCTTTACCGATGGGAGTCTCTAGAGAAATCGGTAATTGGGCAGATTTGGCAATAAAACGCAGTTTTTCGATGGTCATCTCCATCTTAGTGGCGATTTCTTCCTCGGTGGGTTTGCGGCGCATTTCCTGAGAAAGAATCTTGGTGGTTTTTTTGATCCGGGAGATGGTTTCGTAGAGGTGGACGGGAAGACGAATGGTGCGGGATTGATCCGCGATCGCCCGGGTGATGGCTTGACGAATCCACCAAGTGGCATAGGTGGAGAATTTATAACCCTTTTCGTGGTCGAATTTTTCGGCGGCGCGGATCAAACCGAGGGAACCTTCTTGAATTAAATCTTGGAAGGAAAGACCGCGATTCATGTATTTCTTGGCGATCGAAACCACTAAACGCAGGTTCGATTGTACCATTTTTTCCTTAGCGCGACGACCATGGTACAAACGACGCTTAAAGGCCGATAAGTATTCCTTTGATTTGGCCAGCCATTCTTCCAGCAGGGGAGCCGTTAGCTCCGTCTTACCTAAATAAGCCTTAATATCCGATAGTTTCGGTTCTTTTTCCGATTTTTCAACGATAATTTTCTCGATGCGCTCGAACAAGAAAACCTGTTTTCCCCATTCAGCATCGCTATAGAGGCAAAAATCTTCGCGAATGCGTTCTAATTTCAGGAGATCGGCGATTTTTCTCGCTAATTCGATCTCCTCCTCCGCTCTCAATAACCGAATCCTGCCGATTTCTTGCAGATAAATCCGAATCGAATCTTCTGTATAGGGTTTTTTTCTAGCGGCGTCGCGACGACGAGCGCTGGCAAGGCGGCGGGTTTTTTTGCCATCGTTGCTATCGCTGGTTTCTTCTAGCTCTAACTCGATATCCTCATCATCGAAGTCTTCGTCTAGGTCAATCAAATCTAAATCCAATGGCGGCTCGGTAAGGGTTAGTACATCGTGGGCCTGCATCATGCCGTTTTCCTCTTGCTCCTTCTGTGCAAAACTAGAAGATCGAATCTCAATCTAGGTGATACTGAACAAATTTGTGTCTCAAATCCGAGACGGGGAAAGACTTTTCCGATTGTAGCTTTAATTACAACAAATGGGAGAAGATTTTTGCTTAAATTTCCTTGTGTCGATACGATTTTAGCGACACGGAATGCTGTTTTAGCTCGGTCAACTCATAATCTGGCTCCTGCAAAAATTGGATAAATGGCTGGAGGACTGAAATCCGATCGCCGGTTTGTCTGCGGTGTTGACCAGATAGCTAACAATCAAAGGAATTATTGGACGGGTCAACTGTTCCCATTGGCAAGGGGAAAATAATCCCTATTTGCCTTGGCCGATTCCTTATAGTCTTTAGCTATTGTATTTAATTTGATCGGATTCTTGCGGATAAATTTCATCCCTCATTGCTTTTACGCGAATCCAATTTTAATACACTTGTATTAAAATTGTTAGAGCGCAAGCTCATAATATTAACTTAGCAACATTTTAGAAATTTGCGAGACAAATTTAAGATTTTCTCCAACAGCACCCTGGGGTGTGGGGTGATGGGGAAGTAGGGTGTGGGGTGTGGGGTGTGGGGAAGTGGGGAAGTGGGGTGTGGGGAAGTGGGGTGTGGGGAAGTGGGGTGTGGGGAAGTGGGGAAGTGGGGAAGTGGGGAAGTGGGGAAGTGGGGTGGTGGGGAAGTGGGGGAATTTCAACTAAAACCCTAAAACCCTAAAACCCTAACACCCTAAAACCCTAACACCCTAACACCCTATCTAGACTTGTAGCATTTCGGGGGTTTTTTCCTTCTGCTGCAGTGCGACGTGGAGACGGTTTAAGGCGCTGACGTAGGCACGAGCGGAGGCGACAATAATATCGGTATCGGCTGCGCGAGCAGAATAGGTGCGTCCTGCGTAACGGAGACGGATGGTCACTTCTCCTAAAGCATCGATTCCCTCGGTAACTTCTCGCACCGAGAAAGAGATTAATTCGTTAGGAATCTGCACCACTCGATCGATCGCTTTGCAGAGAGCATCTACGGGCCCTGTACCAATGGCTGCATCGGATAACTCGCTACCGTCGGGAGTGCGAATCGTTACCGTGGCCGTGGGTCTGGCGTTATTGCCACAGGATACTTGTACTAATTCAAGGCGGAAGTGATCGGGAACCGTATCGATTTCATCGTTAACAATAGCTTCTAGATCGCGATCGGTGATTTCCTTTTTGCGATCAGCCATTTCTTTAAACTGGATAAAAGCGTTATTAAGTTCCGTTTCCGAAAGCTCAAAACCCAATTCCTGTAACCGAGAGCGAAAAGCGTTGCGGCCGGAGAGTTTACCGAGGACGATCTGATTATTAGTCAAACCGATCGATTCTGCATCCATAATCTCATAGGTGAGTTTATGTTTTAACACCCCGTCCTGATGGATTCCCGACTCGTGTGCGAAAGCGTTAGCACCGACGATCGCCTTATTCGGTTGCACGATCATGCCGGTAAGATTAGAAACTAGGCGAGAAGTGCGATAGATTTCCTTGGTGTTGATCTTGGTTAAAGGTTCCGTGGACTCTGGGGGACGACCGAGGAAAGGATTAAAATAGGAGCGCCGGACATGAAGGGCCATCACCAATTCTTCTAGGGAAGCATTACCGGCACGCTCACCGATACCGTTAATGGTACATTCCAACTGTCGAGCGCCATTTTTAACTGCTTCGAGGAAATTAGCCACCGCTAACCCTAGATCATCGTGACCATGCACGGAGATAATCGCTTGGTCGATATTGGGGACATTTTCCTTAATACCACGGATTAAAGCCCCAAATTCGCTGGGGGTGGTATAACCGACGGTATCGGGAATATTAACGGTGGTGGCTCCTGCGGCGATCGCTCTTTCGAGGACTTGATAGAGGAATTCGGGATCGCTGCGGCCGGCATCTTCGGGGGAAAATTCCACATCATTAAGGAAGGATTTAGCATAGGCCACCATTTCCGGCACAATGTCAAGAACTTCCTGACGAGTCTTCTTAAGTTTGTATTGGAGGTGGATATCAGATGTGGCTAGGAAGGTGTGAATTCTGGGCTTGGCGGCGGGTCTGAGCGCATCGGCGGCAGATTTGATATCTTTTTGGGTAGTGCGGGCTAATCCGCAAATAATTGGGCTATCAGCTTCGCTGCCGACGCTGGCGGCAATTTTCTGCACAGCTTCAAAGTCCCCCGGACTAGCGTGGGGAAAACCTGCTTCAATGACATCAACTCCCAGTCGTGCCAGTGCGCGTGCTATGGTTAGCTTCTCATCCACATTTAAAGCGGCACCCGGGGACTGTTCCCCATCTCGAAGGGTGGTATCGAAGATAATCACACGGTCTGGACTGGTATTCATAGTTTTTTTGTACCGTTAACGAACTTGGGAGTTGTTCCTCTGATTATAGCAGCCGAGGCCGAGGGGGTTATAAGGAAAATTGCCCTGAGAATTTCTCGACTTGCTCGCGCTTTTCCGGCTTGCCCTCTTTTTGGCTACCATAGAGGATATAGATAAATTGGCGAGGGAGTTAACAATGTTTGGCAAACCAGGGAAGGAACCGAACCCACCGGAGGTAAAGGACTTACAGGAGGTGATGTTTTCAATTAAACAAAATCTCGAACCGGATCAGGATAAAGCTGATATTAATCTTGTTGATCCTCCCACTCCAGAGGTAGTTACTGTAGTTGAAAATATTAGTAAAATTCTCTCTCCCTATTTTATCGTTTTGGTGGGTTTATTTCTCTATGATCGGAATAGTTTTATCGGTTTTTTGTTAGTCTTTACGGGAGTTTTAGCAATTTTTGGTGTTTCTCTCAAGGATATTACTAAAATCTTTGAAGAAGGGAAAAAGTTTTTCCAATCTAAATAGTTTTCTCCTCTGGACATGGTGATAACTGATAACTGATAACTGATAACTGATAACTGATAACTGATAACTGATAACTGATAACTGATAACTGATAACTGATAACTGATAACTGATAACTGATATAAGATTATGTCTTTAGTTGCATCTTTACTCGATCGAGTATCTCCTCAGAGTTTACAACAATTGCGAGCCAGCGATCAAACTTGGCAAGCTTTGCGTTTAGAAAATCCGCTTATTCCTACGGTAATTAATCAAAGTCAAGAATCTTTAGGAGAGACGGATTTTGATCTAGTTATTGCGGGGGGAACCCTAGGAATTTTTATCGGGGCTGCTTTGCAAACTAGGGGCTGGCGTGTGGCATTATTAGAAAGAGGTATTCTGCGCGGTCGTGAGCAGGAGTGGAATATTTCCCGTTTAGAACTAAGCAGTTTTTTAGAGTTAGATTTATTGACAGAAGCGGAATTAAATCAAGCAATAGCGACGGAATATAATCCTGCTAGGGTGGGATTTTATCAAGGTTATGAGCTTTGGGTTAGAGATATTTTAAATATCGGTGTTGATCCGGTTTATTTGCTAGAGACTTTAAAAAATAAGTTTTTGCAAGCGGGAGGAAAGTTATTAGAAAATTCGGGGTTTAGCGGGGCAATTATTCATCCCGATGGGGTAATGGTTAAAACGGGAGAAATGACTTTAAAAACCCGTTTATTAATCGATGCCATGGGTCATTTTTCGCCAATTGCAAAACAGGCAAGAAAAGGAGAAAAACCCGATGGAGTTTGTTTAGTGGTGGGTAGTTGCGGTCAGGGTTTTCCCAGTAATGAAACTGGTGATTTGATTTATTCTTTTACCCCAATCTTGCACCAATGTCAATACTTTTGGGAAGCATTTCCCGCTAGGGATGGTCGGACAACTTATTTATTTACCTATCTTGATACCCATCCCGATCGCTTTAGTTTAGAATTTTTGATGGAGGAGTATTTAAGATTACTGCCGGAGTATCAAAAGGTAGATTTAGAAGCGGTAAAATTTCAGCGTTTTCTAGCGGGTTTTTTCCCTGCCTATCGTCAAAGTCCTTTAAAAATGCCTTGGTCAAGAATTCTGGCAGTGGGAGATAGTAGCGGTAGTCAATCTCCAGTAAGTTTTGGCGGTTTTGGGGCAATGGTTAGGCATTTAAAAAGGCTAACTTTCGCCATCGAGGAAGCTTTACAAATCGATGCTTTAAACCGAGAATATTTAGCACTTTTACAACCCTATCAACCAAATATATCGGTAACGTGGCTATTTCAAAAAACCATGAGTGTCCCGATGTCTGCTAACCCTAATCCCAATCAAATTAATGACTTAATGAGTGGAGTTTTTCGGGTAATGGATAAGTTGGGAGATGAGGTATTAAAACCGTTTTTACAGGATGTGGTGCAGTTTTCTTCCCTCTCGAAAACTTTGCCTTTGGTTAATCCTCAATTAGTTTTACCGATGATTCCACAAGTGGGTATCAGTCCTTTTATCGATTGGACGGGACATTATTTTAATTTAGCTTTGTATAGTGGTTTATATCCCTTAGCAACTAGCTTAAAACCTGTTTTAGAAAAGTTACCTGACAAGCAAAAATATCTTTATCATCGTTATTTGGATAGTTGGAAATATGGCTCCGGGGGAGATTTTATCAGTAAACAGTAAACTGATAACTGATAACTGATAACCGATTTAATCTTTATCTTGAAAAAATTGTTGATCGAGATAATTAACTTTAGCATAGGGTTCTAAAGCGGAGAGAATTTGTCGGCCATAACTGCGAGCATTGACACGATTATCAAGAACAGCCACACAACCTTGACACTCCCGGAGAGACTGAACAGATTGCTGAATTTCCCTCACTGCTGTGGGTAAAAGATAGGCACGAAACCAGTCGAGGTGTTGTCGTTTATAGTAGGCAATTTTGCCAGCAACGAGAGGATTTTCGGGGGAAGGTAAGGGTAAAGTAGCGATAATTAATAAACTGGGAGTGAGAAATTTTTCTTGATGAGTTTGCCAGAATTGCCAACCACAAACGAGAATAGTATTACTATTAATTTCAGTTTTTTCCACTTGCACTCGCGAACCGTAATCGGCTGCGATTTGGGTGGCAATTTGTGCCTTGAGGGGAACATCTTCAATCAGGATCACGATCGGTTGTTCACTGGTATGATTAGCACTAACTAATTCCCGCACTTGCTTTAATAACATCGGTTGAAATTCGGGGGTGTTGGGGGCGCTGATGCGATCGGGTAGATATAAATGAATATATTCACTTTCGCGATCGGCTGCAAACTTTAGAGTTAAAATATCTCCGATACCCTGATTTTGACGGTATAAATTAGCGGATTTTTCGCTATCTAAAAAACTGCCGATTAAAACAAAGGGTTGCTGCTGCCAAATCGGTTTGAAAAAACTAGCCACCTCCAAAGGACTGATTTTTAGGGTAAATTCTTCTCGATCTCGATCTACTGATGTCCAGAGGAGATAATTAAGCTCGGGGATTTTTGCCGCTAAAAGTTGCCAAGCAGAATCAGTGGTTAAGTCTTGATGCAAGCGTTGCAGGAGCGCAATTATATATTCTTTTTCCTTGGCATCGATAAGATAGCAATTATAGGGATTAATTGGATGACCAAGAATACTTTGGCTAAGTTGTGCTTTAATTAAGTCTATAAACTCTCTATGCTGGGGATATGCTGACCCTAAAACAGACCATTGTTCGGGAGTAATGGTGACGGTGAGATAATCTACTAGACAAGTTTCTAAATCTTCGGCTCGATCGATTATGGTGGGGATATTCTGGGGAAAATGGCCGAGACTGCCTAATTTATCCTCTAACCATTGTTGGGGTGTGGTGAGGAGTAAACCGGTAAAATTAGCGGGAAAGCGATCGCTTTTGAGGATATCTCGCTGAGTTTGTAACCATGTTTGCAGACGGGGGATTTCCACTTCTAACAGTAGGTTTAGTTCTGACTCGGGGGCAACAATCAGAACTGGTGTATCACCTAAAAGAGCCGGGGTGAGATAACTGAGACAATAACGGGTGAGAGTAGTTCCAGTTTGTATGAGAGAGGAACGTTTTAGGCGTAAAGCTCTAGCCACCAGTCGCCCCATAGTGAGATGATGAGACCAATAAAAGCGCCCTTGTTCCCGTAAAAAAGCGCGTAGGGAAGAATGAACCGCTGCTTCTAATAAAACCATCTCATCTCAGTTATTGGTTATCAGTGATCGATCATAGCCTTGATTTTGCCACTGATTGCACTCCGAGAGTCCTGAAGGGGTGATTTATACCATTTTTCAAAAGTAATAGCAGAGATGGTTAATTGCCCTCACCCCCAACCCCTCTCCCTTTCTGGGAGAGGGGAGTAGGAGGCAAGAGGCACTCTTGCCTCATCTCCACAAGCAATTTAAATTCGCGGGCAGCTTAGGATTTTTTACCAAGGCGAGATAGTAAGATACCGATGCCACCGATACCGAAAATACCTAGTGTCATCGATGGTTCGGGGACAGGACTAGGACTGGTCCCAAATTTACTGGTGATAAACATTCCGAAAACGTTATCATCTTCACTGGGGTTCACTGTTTTGAATTCAACGAAAGTATTTCCAGGTAAGATAAAGGGAGTGGTGCTAGCAGCACTGCACGAAGAGGAACTACTACTATTGCCGAGAGCGAGGTTATAGTATTCATCATCGATTCGCGGTCCGTCCGAAGGAGAAGCGCAGGGATCGGGGTTATCAGGACTGTCACCTATCCCCCCAACAGTTATTAACGCTCCGTTGGCTCCTTCGCCATCATCCTGTCCTCCTGCGCTACTGGTTAATCGTCGATAAATATTGGTCGAATTAGTGGTTACGTCAATCTCAGTGGCTTGCCCACTCGGTTGACGGCTATAACTAGAGGCGAGGGAAACCAGAAAAGCTCCCCCAGCGTAAGGAGCGGGAAAATCGAACTTAACCGTGTCTCCCTTGGGATTCAGTTCCCCGTCCAAAATAACCGAGGTAAGACCTTGGGTAGAAGGATTGCTATAAGCAACGACGAGAACTTCACCATCGTTATCGCCATCCTCAACGATACTAAAGTTTGTTGGAAATATTCCTGTAGAGGATGAAGAGTCTTTGATGATACTGGTGACATCCCAACGGGCGGTGGTGGCTAGGTTGTTATCAGCAGGAGTTAGAATAGTTTCTGGACTCACGGGAAGTGTCGTCCCATGAAAAATTACTCCGTAAACTTGACTCATATTCCAGATGGAGGCGGCATAGAGATAAGCCCTCTGAATAGTAGAACCTGTGGGTATATTGGCTTGAATAAATCCACTATTAGATGTACTTCCAAAGCCGTCAATAGAAAGGGCGGCGTTGGGAATGACATTTCGTACTATCATACCAGCGGAAGCAGGGGCAATGTTTAGGCAAAGTCCAACAGTAATCCCCAGGGGGAGCAATGAATAAGTCAGTTTTTTCATGATGAGCAACTGGCAACAACTTTCAGATTATAGCGTTTATCATGAGGATGCAGTATGGCGGTATTTGTCATCATCTCTGGACGATCAGATAATATTCCGACGTTCCGCCGTTGCGTCGTTCTCTAAAACCAGAAACTTCGTATCTCACCGTTAAGATAACTACTAATAGACTGCATATCTATTGATAATTTGCCCAAGTCAAATTTTTCAAAAGTAATGGCAGAGATGGTTAATTATGCTCACACCCCAAAATTTCTCCCAGAACGCCGTTTTTGGGCGTTTTTGAAATAGGGTGAGCTTTTCCAGCTTAGGTTCTTGTTTACTTACGATAGACATAGTGTGCTAACAGACTTAAAAACCATTGGATGTAAAAGATTACTTTTGCAATTAGCTTTGACAAATCTCAACACAGTCTAGATCAGAAGCGGGAAGCAATGGCAACAATGTAATTTACCCTAAATACGATCGTACAGCCTTCATATAAAGACTTGTGTGATTTGACGCAGTAAAAGAAGTATTTAAGGACACAAGTAAGCTAAAACACGCGTAATTAGGGTCTGCTGAAAAAGTTTTTCGTGGGGACAGGGTGTGGGGTGTGGGGTGTAGGGTTTTACCCATTTTCATCTGGTAAGTATCTAAGCACAATTAATTACACATCTAAGCCACTACTCCGTCAGACTTCTGCTGATGTGAGCAAACAGAGAACTGAAAACTCAAATCCGATCCCTAATAGCTGTATCCCGTCTCGGAGTCTCGGAGTCTCGGAGTCTCGGAGTCTCAACTAGGAAATTAATTTTGCACGACTACTTATATCAGGAGAGGCACTCATGCAAGAGGCAAAACGGAGAATAAATAATCAGTTTTTAATAACCGGATTTAGTATAAGAAGGGACAGAACCCCGACAGGGGATGTACTATAGAGGGCATGGAAATTAACGACCGACTACAACCCCGGAACTATGCCATCAAATTAGTTACCCCAGAAAACCAACTTGAGCCACATTGCACACTTTTGTCTTTTTGTCAAATTTCATGTTAAGAAAGATGTGACACCGAATCCGTTTTTAATAGTGTGATTAACTCCCAAGTTATGGATTTTTTTTTCCTGCTCCCTGCTCCTCAGTCTCCTATCCCTTTTAAATAGGATTTAGTATGACTAATGGATAGGCCTGCTACGAATAAGGAAAAATGGTATTGGTGTTGATATTTTGAGCTTATGCTGTCCCATCTGCTTTTTACTTGCGACTTGGTGTGAGATGATGTAGAAAGGCGTGTTCTATGAGAAGGATAAAGAAAAGTAATGGCAGAAATTCAGTTTTCCAGGGGGTTAAAAGAACCAGTTGTTCCCGATATCCGCTTAAGTCGCACTAAAACGGGAGAAAAGGGATCGGCAAAATTTTATTTTGATCAACCGACTATCCTCGGAGATCAACAAACCGAGGAAATCACGGGGATGTATCTCATTGATGAGGAGGGGGAAATCGTCACCAGGGAAGTAAAAGGCAAATTTATCAACGGTAAACCCATGGCGATCGAAGCTACGGTTATTTTTAATTCTCCCGCAGAGTGGGATCGTTTTATGCGTTTTATGGAGCGTTACGGCAGCGAAAACGGTCTAGAATTTACTAAATCCTCCTGATTTTGCCCTTAGCTTCTGGCAATCTGCCAAAAAACCCGCATTCGGGATCGATGCGGGTAGAGGTGAAAAATCAGAGGAAAAACCTATTTATTTAACTCCCAACAATTCCACATCGAAAAGTAAAGTCGCGTTGGGAGGAATCACCCCACCAGCACCCCGCGCACCATAACCCAATTCTGGGGGGATAATTAAGGTACGCTGCCCACCGACTTTCATCGATGCGACTCCCTCATCCCATCCTTTGATCACTTGACCAACTCCAATGGTAAAGGTAAAAGGTTGATTGCGATCCTTAGAACTATCGAATTTTTTGCCGTCTGTGAGGGTCCCCGTGTAGTGAACAGTCACTTTTTGACCTTTTTGGGGACTTTCTCCGGTTCCTTCCACGATATCGATGTATTTTAGTCCCGAATCGGTGGTGACTGCTTGATCTAAATCCATGGAGATGATTTCCTTATTAATAGTTTGAGTGATAGGGGGTGGAGCGGTTTCTGCGGCGATCGCATTGGTTTTTTCCCCCCCACCAAAGAGGGAAGCAGCGATTAAAAATAAGCCACAAACCGCAATAATAGCAAAACTGAGCAAGATTTCGCGCATTGATTTCATAGTTCCCTAACGCCAGAGTTTATTCTCTAAGTCTCTCACCTGTCGTTCTAATCTATCAATCCTTCCCCGCAGTTCGTCCATTTCCGATTGTCGGGGAACCCCTAAATCCTGCAAAATATGGCGAATATAGCGTTCTAAGTTATTCTCGAAGTTTCCCTGTTCAGACTTCATCTGTGTCATCAGATCATCAACAAAGTTTTTAGCCTGATCGGAATTGATTTTACCGTCTTTGACTAATTCATCGCTCACTTCTTTGATCTTTTCTGCCACCATGGAAGTAGTGCCAATACCCATCAGCAGCAATTGTTTAATCCAGTCGCTATTATCCATTGTTTTCACCCCCTTCAAGGAGACGGTGATAAAAATATTCCTATTCCATTATGGACTTTTGCGGCGGTAACGGCAGAGCGATCGAGCAGATAACCCGCCAAGGCTATCCCGGTGGAACTACCCCCATCTAGGTTTAAACCGTCTTTTGCCGCCATTAACAGCAAAATTCGGGCTAATTCGCCTAAAGTTGCCCCCCTTCCCCCGACGCGATTATGGATAGCAACTAGCAAAATTTTTCCTTCTTGGCTAACTGCGATCGCACTGCGGGAAGCTTGTTGATTTTGGAATGCCGGACTAAATTTTTCGGCATTTCCATCTAAAACTATACGTCCATTCTGCAATAATAGGGGGCCAGCACCTAAAATCTGGGGATAATTAGCAAAATCTCTCGGTAGGGTGACGCTATCGAGGTTGACTGTCTCACCAATCTTTAAATTAATATCTGTCTTTCGGCAGATGACTAAATAGCCATTTTCTGGTATGTCTATACTATCCTGTGGCAAAAGATTATTTAATTTCTCCGTTATGCGATCGCCTTGCACGACTAACCCGGTTTCGCGCTCGGTGAGGGGATGATAATTACTTCCCCAATCGCGAGTATAACGACTGCAGCCGGCTGCTACAAAGGCACTATTTAACTGGGTTAGGGGAAAACGTTGTCCGGTGGCAGTAATCAGGGTTTCCTCTAAACTCAGGCGATCAATCCTGATTTTACCACGATTATCCCATGCGATCGCTCCTCGGTTTAAAATTGGTCCGGATAACCATTTGCCATCCACGCGAATTGCCCCCAAAGGTAACTGATTATTACGATTAAAAAAGCCACCATTAATCATCGCTACCGCATTACTTTCGCTATTAATCGTGATCAGGGGATTAGTGCCGCGCATTGAGGTGGAATTAGCTGTGATTGGTTTAATAGTTATCTGGGGATTTCTGGGATCGATTTCTAACCAAGTCACGGGAAACCAATCTTGATCTAACTGGATATATTTTTGATTCCAGATTAACCCTGGTTGCCAAACAATGCGCTTTTCATCCATAGCATCGGGACGAGAATCAATGATAATTCGGGGAGGATTATCCACACTGCTGATCTGTAATCCGTAGGCAGTGGGAAGGTTAATTTTTAAACGACTGATCACCCCATTATTTTCTAAGGAAGTGATCTGAGTGGCTAAGTTATTATTAGAGTTGCCTAGATCATCTTCATCGTTATTTTGATTACTGTTACTGATAGTTTTGGGTTGAAACCTAGAGATAAGCGATTGCTGGGCATTTCCTTCTAGGGTAATCACTGCTTGATTTTTTGCCTGACTAACTTGCCAAAAGGTCGGGCGATCGAGTTGAATAATAATCCTTTGTACTGCCCCATAATTTTCTAGCTGAATATCTTCAATCTGGGGAGCAGGAAAGTTAATAGTTAAACTATCGCCATTAATAGTGGTTGTTGCCCCCATTTTTAGTAAAATATCCGTAACGTCTAACCAGCGATCGGAATTGATCAAATTAGCTGATAAAGTTTGTAAATTAAACCAGTTGATCGGTTGCTTTTTGGGATCATTTGTGCTAAGAAAATCCATGCCAAATAATTGTCTTGCTCCCGTGTCACCCATGGCGATCCGGGTACTATTTGCTGCTGTCCACTGTTGCCAAGAAACGGGCAAAGAACGACCATTAAGAATAATTTTTTTTCCCTGTTGCTGGTTTGATAAATCCCGAGAAGCTAAAGTTATTGGTGATCTATGATCGGCTAAAGATATAGCTGGACTGCCAAGAATTATCAAGGAAGTTACCGTTAAACAGATAGATGAGAAAGTCAGGTAATTTAACTTCATAATTATCCCCCTAAATCACCTGAGTTAAGGGGAAATTTGACGATTTATATCCTTGGCAAGAGAGGTTAGAAGGGAGGATATTTTCTTGATAGATAACCTCTAATAATTCTTCAGGTGTTACTACCATCGGTTTAGAGTTATATAGATAACTAGAGGCTTTTTTAAGTTTTTGATCATAGGTAACTAAATAATCACAATTAGCGGCACTACTTAAAATTAAAACATCATTCGAGTGTACCAAAATATTGCGAATATCTCTAGCATTTTGCCAATATTGATCAAGTTTTACTAAATCAAAATCCAAGATAGTCACCTTTTCTTGAATCCGATCGACTATTTCAGGATGATTACGAACTTCTGCCAAAAATAATAACTCTTGTAAAACGATCGCATTAATAGCAAGACAAACGCGATCGAGTATTTCTCGATCAAATAAATGTACACTGGCAAGATCTCCTCGTAGATAAGAAATCAAAACATCAGTATCTAAAAAAACTAGAGGCTTCTCCATTGATTTTCTTCTCCTTGATGATAAAGAGCAATGATTTTTTCCGTGACTTCTGTAATAGTGAGATGATCGGTGTTAACTTTGATCGCATCTGTGGCTTTTCGCAGGGGTGCTAGGGAGCGATTACTATCCAAATAATCCCTTTTTTCAATCTCTTGGGTTAATTCTGCGAGACTAATACCCCCATTTCCCTGCGCTTCTAAGTCTTTTAATCTCCTTCTCGCTCTTTCTTCGGGTGTTGCTGTCAAGAAAATCTTTAACTCCGCTTCTGGGAAAACATTAGTACCAATATCTCGACCTTCCACAACTATTCCCCCCGACATTCCCAGTTGTCTTTGCAGGGTGACTAACTGCTGTCGCACCGCTTTTTGAGCGGCAATTCTGGACACTTGCGAGGTAATTGCGGGAGAGCGAATCTCTAAAGTCACATCCTGCCCATTAATCTTCACTATAGTCACATTTTCGGGACTATCGGCCGGAATTATTTCTATCTTTGCTAAAGATAATAACTCGGCAATGGCCGCTTCTGCGGACAAATCCAGACCAGAATTCACCACTAACCATGTCACCGCGCGATACATCGCACCGGTATCGAGATAGGTTAACCCCAATTTTTCCGCTACTAAGCGCGTGACTGTGGATTTTCCTGCTCCAGCAGGCCCATCAATAGCGATAACTGGCCGACGTTGACACAAGATAATATTATCAATTAAACGGGTTTGACCGATCAATCCAGCGATCGCTAATAAGCCCCTTGTCTCGATCTGCTCAATCGGTTGTAAACTCTGGGGATGGACTAAATCCAGATACTGACAGCGAAATTCTGGTACTTTGTCGAGATTTTTTTGGACAATAGCCAGCAGTTTTTCCCTTTGTCTTTCCCCTAAACGAAAACTTTCGAGAGCTAATTGCAAACTTTGGGGGATAATTGTCGCTTTTTCCCTTTCTATGGCTGATAGATACTGATTGCGAGAACTAACTGCTAATCCCGATGTTTCTCGCACTGTAGCACAAGCGCGAATCTCGATCGCTAAATTTAAATCCCTGACTAATTGCCGGATAATCGCTAACTGTTGGGCATCCTTTTCGCCAAAATAGGCGATCGTCGGTGCAATAATATTAAACAACCGCGTGACAATTGTGGCTACTCCCTGAAAATGCCCCGGACGAAAAGCACTACATAACCCGCTAGTCAGAGAAATCGGGGGAAAAACTGCGGTTATGCTGTCAGAATCACCAATTCCTAAAGTTTCCACGCTAGGAGCAAAAATAGCAGCAACTCCCAAGGATTCACACAACTGGCGATCGCTGTCAAGGCTGCGGGGATAGCAAGAAAAATCCTCTGTGGGGGCAAATTGTAGAGGATTAACAAAAATACTAACCACAGTTACCTCCGCTTCCGTCACTGCGCGTCGAATTAGACTAGCATGACCTTTATGGAGAGCGCCCATGGTTGGTACAAGGGCAATACTGTGATCATGGCGATAATCAGCCAAAAAAGTGCGTAAACCGGGGATTGTTGTGAATATTTGCACAGGGTTCACTCCTTTAATAGCCTATTCCACTACTATTCGCCAGGGGATGCTGCCCGATGATCGATTCGGCTGCTTCCGGGGAATCGGCTTTAAATAATAACATCCCATCGCCTCTTTCTGTCCAATAACTCGTTTTTGTCTCCTGTCGGCTCTCTTGGGTTTGGTGGGTAAAATGTATTTTATAAGATATATTCCCGCCAGCGAGCGACTGGAACGAACCACAAAGACACAAAGGACACAAAGATTGATCGGTTCTATATAAGTTAAACTGGTCGCAACGCGCTCGCTACGCGAGATCACACAAAGAATAAGAGAGGCTCCTGTGCTGTCTCGGTTAACCCCTGCATATATGCTTGTTTGACAAATCGGGGCATAATTTTTTTTCAGGACATTGACTGGTGAGCAACCCGAAAATTCTATAGATTAATGGCAAAAAAGACTTGACAAAATCCCTCGATTTGACTTATACTTTTTAGTATAATGGGAATCCGTGCCAAAATATATATAAGCCTTTTTTAGTGGGTAGAATTAAATATAAGATGAACGTAGGTTGGGTTGAAGCATGAAACCCAACGCCTATTTTTAAATAGTTTCTGCAATTACAAACCCAAAAAAAACTTGAAACAATATCAATTAATACACTTGATCAGTTAATCGAATACGGAACCTTCTATAGAGTCGAGGGGGAATTAATCAGCAGTAATCAAGTTCCCCTATCCGTTGTCACGATTTGGCTAAAACGAAACCTAGATCATCAATTTCAATTTATCACCCTCAAACCCCGAAAGGAAAAATAAACCATGGCGCAACTATACGAAGAAGTGACCCTAGCCCGCGACGTTCCCGAATACAATCTTAAGCAGGGTGATTCGGCGATTCTTGTCGATATAGTTGCCCATCCGAAGGGGGGTGAGGAAGGATATGTTTTAGAACTATTCAACGAAGTAGAAGAATCGGTTAACGTCGTCATTGTCCCGAAATCGGCGATTGAAGAAGAGGAAAAAGAAGGTTCTTCGTTACTTGGTATGGTTCGATATGGGGGCATAAATTGACTAAATCCTTATCTGGCAAGAGACTTAATTGATTAGTTCGTTCTAGAGCGAAAACAATTGACAAAAATCGCAGCAATGTCTGTCTCTATCGGGGTTTCATTCCTTATAACCCCCTCCCTTGCATAACACGAATAGAAGAACCTAATTTTTTTCAGGACAATGACTGGTAAGCAACCCGACAATTATATAGATTAATGGCAAAAAAGACTTGACAAAATCCCTCAATTTGACCTATACTTTTTAGTATAATGGGAATCCGTGTCGAAATATATATAAGCCTTTTTAGTTCCGATAATTAAGTGGTTCTGATTAAATAGAAGATAGATTTTGTCTTTGATCCCCCCTGCTCCCCTAGGGTTGATTCATAGTAGGGTTGATTCATGAATCAACTCTACCTTGAGGGGGTTTGATCCCCCCTTAATCCCCCCTTGATAAGGGGGGTGTTTGACAGTTAACACCTACCTACTTAATAAACCATCACCGGGTAAATAGCCAGAGATAAAAATTATGAAGGAAAGCACCGTCCCCACCATTAATCTCGCCCCTAAACTCAGACGCGATTTATCTTTATGGAATCCCTTTGATTATCTTTTGCTGTTGTACTGGGTGTTTTATTTTCCCCAAGCAGTGCGCTGGTATGTGGAAACGAGAGGCGGCGGCGATAACCATCCCGTACAATTGCGTCTAGGGATTCAGGGTCTTCTCTTAACTGTAATTACCCCTCTGATTATCTGTAGCATAGCAGCAAATTTAGGACTTTCTGTTAATTGGGTGGGCGTGGTGTGGGGCGTGGCGTTGGGCGTGGCGTTCGGCGGGATGAGGAGCGTGGCGTTGGGCGTGGCGTTGGGCGTGGTGTTGGGCGTGGTGTTCGGCGTGGTGTTCGGCGTGGCGTTGGGCGTGGGGTCGGGCGTGGTGTGGAGGGTCGTGGTGTTAAGCGTGGTGTTAAGCGTGGTGTTAAGCGTGGTGTTAAGCGTGGTGTTAAGCGGGGTGTGGGGCGTGGTGTTGGGCGGGGTGTTGGGCATGGTGTTGGGCGGGGTGTTGGGCATGGCGTTGGGCATGGTGTTGGGCATGGTGTTGTTGGGCCTATTGATGGGCGAGGTGTTGGGCGGGCTGTTGGGCGTGGCGTTGGGCGGGGTGTTCGGCGGGGTGTGGGGCGTGGCGTTGGGCGTGGAGTTCGGCGGGATGAGGAGCGTGGCGTCGGGCGTGGTGTGGGGCGTGGTGTTGGGCGGGCTGTTGGGCGTGGTGTTGGGCGGGGTGTGGGGCGGGGTGTCGGGCGGGCTGTCGGGCGTGGTGTTGGCCGGGGTGTGGGGCGGGGTGTTGGGCGGGGTGTGGGGCGTGGTGTTGGGCGGGGTGTCGGGCGGGGTGTCGGGCGGGGTGTTAAGCGTGGTGTGGGGCGTGGTGTGGGGCGTGGTGTGGGGCGTGGTGTTGGGCGTGGTGTCGGTCGTGGTGTTGGGCGTGGTGTCGGTCGAGGTGTCGGGCGCGATGAGGAGCTCGGAGTTGGGCGGGCTGGATGGCGCGCCGTGGGGCAAGGTGCTGTGGAACGGGTCGTGGGGCGGGCTGGATGGCGTGATGTGGGGCGGGGTGTTGCATGGGGTGTCGATCGGGATGTTGGGCGGGGTGTTGGGCGGGGTGTCGGGCGGGGCGTTCGGCGTGGTGTCGGGAGTGGTGTCGGGCGTGGCGTTCGGCGGGGTGTTGGGCGGGGTGTTGGGCGGGGTGTTCGGCCTATTGATGGGCGGGGCCTGGCTGTGGGGCGTGGTGTCGGGCGGGGTGTCGGGCGGGGTGTCGGGCGGGGTGTTCGGCGTGGTGTTTATATTCGCCTTTTTCCGTCCTGATAATTGGCTAATCGGGCTTTTGGCTGGTCCACAAGGACGACTTTTTCCCCGTATTACCCCTCTACCGCTGCCGGGGTTAACCTCGACTCTACAACAATGGTTACAGCAAGACTGGGAAACGGCTATTAATAACCTCAATCAATACCTTCGGTACAGCCGCCAGTTTATTCCTGTCCTTGCCGCCGTTAACCGCGTTTTATCGCAATTCCCAGAGGCAGAAATTATCTATCGGGTCTCCCGTCTGGCAGAAAATCCCTCCGATTGGCAATTGTTAAAATATGCGTCCGCGTCGGCGAAACTGTTTTCTTGGTCTGACAGCCAAATCCGTCTAGATACTCCTGCTCGCGCCGCCGCCGCTGGTTTTTGGTATCTTCACCAACAGGACACCGAAAAAGCCGAAAAAGCCTTTGCTGTGGTACGTTCCCTCGCCTACGGGGAAGAAATGTATAGTCTCGCCCAGACTTTACACCGGTTTAGTCAGGCAGCAACTCCCGATAGTATCGCTTCCCTGGAGGTTGCCCCCATTGCCGCAGAACCGTCATTACGTCCGCAAACTTGGCAAGCTATCAGCAGTTTAAATCGAGTTATCGCAGAAATAGCTTTAGCACAGAGAAGTTACTCCCAAGAGACTAAAGATCGGATTATCGGGGAATTAAGCGATATAATCGACCAACAGGCAGCCAATTTACCCCTAGCAGAAAAAGCATTAATCCTTTCTATCGCCCAAAAATGGAAAACTTGCTGTTCTTCTAGCTTGTAAGCTAAGACGCATTTAAACCGCTTTTTCTTAGATTAGCCGAATCTCCCTCCCCTGCCCCTAGGGTTGATTCATAGTAGGGTTGATTCAAGGTAGGGTTGATTCATGAATCAACCCTACCCACCCCCCCGACCCCCCCGATGTCGGGGGGGTGGGGAGTTGGGGATTGGGGGAAAATGGGTCTTAGCTTCCCCACACCTGGCCCCGACGAAAAACTTGAGTATAATCAAGAATATTTAGTATTTATTAGCTTTTCTGTCTAAGATTGATGTTAAAGGCTGTTCTGTTCGATTTTAATGGGGTGATCATCAATGATGAACCAATCCATCAAGAGTTAATCAATGAAATCTTGCTCGGAGAAAATTTACTGCCCCTAGGGTCGGAATTTGCGGAGTTATGTCTGGGAAGAAGCGATCGCGTCTGTTTGCGTAATGTTCTCACCCGTCGCGGTCGTCAAGTAACCGAGGAGTATCTGACCAAGTTAATTAACAAAAAAACCAGTTTATACCGACAAAGATTAGAAAAATTAGAGAAACTTCCTATTTATGAGGAGATATACTCTTTTTTAAAACGGGTTAAGGCCAGGGATCTACAAATCGGTTTGGTGACGGGAGCAATACGCTCGGAAGTGGAATCAATCTTGCAACAGACGGGCCTTGGGGATTACTTTAGTGTCATTGTCACCGGGGATGAGATTAGCACCAGCAAACCCCAACCGGATGGTTATTTACTGGCCGTAGAAAGATTCAATCGTTGGAATTTTAATCTGCAATTGCAACCCTGGGAATGTCTGGTGATTGAAGATACTTTTGCTGGTTGCGAAGCGGCAAAAAGAGCGGGAATGCAGGTGGTGGGAATCGCTCATACCTATCCCTTCCATTTTATGCAGAGAGTGTCTAACTGGGCGATCGATAATTTCTCCCAACTAGATCTCGATCGCGTGGAGAAAACTTTTAGCCAAATCGGGGAAATAACCGAGCGATCGGGATTTTTAGGCAATCTATGACCATCTAGAGGCGATTAACAAGCTGAAAATCCCTACTTGCAAAAATCGGCAATTCGTGTTATACTAACGAAAGTGCTAAGAAAATGCGGGTGTAGTTTAGTGGTAAAACCCTAGCCTTCCAAGCTAATGATAGGGGTTCGATTCCCCTCACCCGCTTAGGCTGTTGTGCAGTAAACGTCTAAGGAATTATCGGTAATATCAACGGCGATTCTGACTTAGAGATCGCTGTCTTCTAAATATCTCCGTAAATCTTTGGTGCGCTGCTCGGTGACATTTGCCAAACAAAAACCGTAAATCATGGGAGCTATAGAGCCTCCCTCAAACGCACTTCTTTCAAATTCGCAACTGCTGTCTCTAAACTTAATCCAAGCTTGTTGGGCAGCAATTAATTTTTGTTTGCGAGCAGCTGACAGTTTTGGCAGTAGTTGTCGATAAACTTGATTTAACTTGCGATCGGCGTTTTGATAAGCGATGCTGGCACAAATGTTCATTTGGCTTTGAGTCTGGGGATTGTTACAGTTAGGATTTTGAGCTAGTTGCAACTCCGTCGCTCCAGATGTGGGACTTGCAATGCTAGGGGTAGCCATCTCGACGGCAAATAAACTGGCTATGCTTAATACGGTTAGCAAAAACTCTCCCATGGCCACTTATTTTAATAATGGTAAGAATAGGATAACAGAAATGCGATCGAATCGGCCATAGCTTTTTCATTCTGCTCGATTCGTTGGTTGGCTTGGTTAACTATATTTCATTATTTCCAAAAAAGAAAATTAGAGGAGTTGATAACTAAAAAACCCAGACGGGAACTCGTTTATAAGCAGGAGTCCCACAGCGAGGGTCAATTTTAGCTTTGAATAAAACATTAGCTTCGGGATAGAACATAAAGCCAACACCTTCGCGAATCGGACCGAAAATAATTTCAATATTCTCTAATTTGCCGGCATCTCCTTGAACGGTGACTCGTTGATGTTCTTGAAAGCCCGCTTTTTTGGCATCTTCGGCGTTGATCAATAAACAATGACGGTGAGGCATTCCCCGATATTTATCGCCCATTTGATAAACAACGGTGTTATGTTGTCCATAACTGCGTCCTGTTCCGAGAATCAGGGTAATTCCGGGGGCATTTTCTGGTTGGTTGAAATCTTGCTTTTGTGGTGCTTTTAAAGTGGGTAAAGGGGTGACAGACATTTGCGCTTTTCCGGTCGATGTTGGAAAATGGGGTTCGGTAAAAATCCGTCCGCTAATGGTAAATTCTGTTTGGGTTTGATCTAATTGCCCGATCTTTTGATAACCCGGAATCGTTTTGGCGATTAACTGACGAATATAGGCGGTATCGTGTAATCTCGACCAATCAATTGGGTTTGTGCCTAAAACCTTGACGGCAATATTTGTTAATAGTTCTACTTCCGAGATGATATCCATATCGGAACCCTGTAGATGACTGCTTCCCCGCTCGTTAAAACGGACAAAATTATTGCCCGATTCGGTGGTTGTCGGGTGAGGATTTTCAAAGCGAGCGAAGACAGGTAAAATTAACGTATTTTGTCGGGCTAATCCCTGAAAATGTCCTAAATTTGGCTTAGTAGCTACATAAAAAATCGTATCAATTTGAGCTAAGGCTTTTTTGGCTTGATTTAAATCTGGATTTGCGCCATAAAGATTACCTCCCAAACAGAAAAGGGTGTTGATTTTTCCCCGTTCGGCAGCTTCAATTAATGCCCTGGTATCATAACCGCCGGTTATATTTAATGGCTTTCCTAAAAGTTGAGCAAGTGCCTCGGCGATTTCCTGACGTAATCTCACCGTAACGCCCATAGAACCGAAGCCCTGTACATTAGAATGACCTCTGATTGGCATGGTTCCGGCTCCGATTTTGCCAGCATTTCCCGTCATTAAAGCGGTATTGGCAATGCTGATAATATTATCTACCCCGTTTTCCTGTTGTGTAACCCCCATCGCCCAAGCGAAAACCACACGCTCTAAATTGCCGAAAAGGGCGGCGGTTGCTTCAATTTCTTCTCGGGACAAACCGCAGGTTTTAGTAATGGTTTCCCAGGGTGTTTGTCGGGCATAATCTATAACAGATTGCCAATTTTCTGTATGGGATTTGAGATAATCCCACCGCACTAAATTTTGTTCAATTAAAGATTTTTGTAATCCGACGAATAGAACAGTATCGCTACCCGGTATCGGCTGTAGGTAGAGAGTCGAAATATCGGAACCGCCCCGCAATAAAGATTTAATCGGAAAAGCGGGCGAGGAGAATTTGACCAATCCGACTTCAATTTGCGGGTTAATAATAATAATTTTACCGCCGCGATCACGAATTTGAATTAATTCATTCATCAGGCGAGGATGATTAGCCGGGGCGTTAGAACCGATCAATACCACACAATCGGCTTGTTTTAAACTTTCCAGACTGACCATCGAAGTTCCAGAGCCGAAAACCTGTTTTAAGCCTACGGTCGAGGCGGCATGACAGAGATCGGAACAATCGGCTAAATTATTACTTCCTAATGCCCGGAAAAACAATTGTAAGAGATAGGCGGCTTCATTAGAAGAACGTCCCGAACTATAGGAGGCTAGAGTCTCGGACGGTTGATGAAAAGCTTGTTCGGCTAATCGATACACTTCTTCCCAACTAATACGTTGATAGTGACTTTCTCCTGCTTTTAAGAGGACGGGATAACTGAAACGACCCAAGCGATCGCATTCTAGGGAGGTTAAGGACTGTAATTGAGCGAGATGATAGGTCTGAAAAAAATCAGTTTTAATACCTGGCATTAATTCGGAAGTAACTGCCTCGACACTTTTGAGACAACGTTGCAGACTTTCCCCCGCTTCGTTGACAAAACCGCCCTTTTGTCCTCCCGTTCCCCAAGCGCAAGCTAAACAGGCACTTTTATGATTTAAGGTTTGCCAGAGTTTAACCCCTTGAGGAGAGAGGGTTTTTTCTGCCCAATATTGTAATATAGGAAAACCCCCGCCCGCCTCAATTTTGTTGGATGTTTCTCGTTCGTTCATCGTTTTTTTCTCTCGATTTTTTCTCAAATCCCTCCGATAGGGAGAGTGTACCCAGTACAGTTGAGTTTATCACCATTTTTTAAAAAGTGCATCAGCAACGCATAAACGACTGGGTAAGCTACGGTTAGTTGTTGACAATATCTCCTGATTGTGATTTGATCGGACTAAGGAGAGGTCTATTACAATGATAATTCCAATAAATAAAAATGAAGAATTTCAACATTTAGAAGAGATGATCGCTAATCTCCAAGCAAAACAAAAACAGATTCTGAAGGGGATGTTAGATTATCCGATTGAGATCGATTCGGCAATTCGGATACTTTCGGAGCCATCTCGCCAATTGGCAACAACTGCTAATAATTTAACCAGATTACATAAAATACTGAAAGAATTGGAAAAACAAGGATTGGTTAGTTTCCACGATTCTCAATATTCTTTGACCGAGTTGGGAAGGGAAATAGTAGGACACCTTAGTAATAAGAGTCCAACCCCAAGACGGGATGCACAGAGAAAGGAAAAACTGCAAAAAAGCTACGATTTTTTAGAACTCCATAGGCAAGGATTGAGCTATCAGCAAATAGGAGATAAATACGGCATAAGTCGCGAGCGCGTCCGTCAAATTCTTGCCAGTAACCCCGAATTTGAAGCTTATCAACAAAAACAAAAGAAAAACAATTATCGTTGAACGACTGTAAGAAAAGCGAGAAACGAAATTTACAATCTTTTTAACAATTCCTCGCGGGATAAATTCGCCAAAGAAAGAAGTAAACCGGTGCGTTCTGAGATGGGAAGTTGGGCAATCTTTTCTACTAGACCAGATAATTCCGAATCTAGGCTGCCAAAGCGTCCTTCCAGAAGACTGGTTATCAGGGAAAGTTGTCCCTCTAAAGTGCCTTCTTGCTTCCACTCTTCTCGTTGCTTTAGATAAGCTGGTGATAGATTCATGATGTCCTCCTGTTCTTCGGTACTTAAATTATCTCTCAATTCTAAGTTTTTGCGCCAGTTGGCCAGAATTTCTAATAAATTCTCTCGAAAAGGATTGCGTTCTGGCAGTTCAACTAACTCTTCTACGGCTCGTTTTTGAGTTCCTCCTTTACCTAATACTCTCAACCATAAGGTGTCTTCATTTACTGGTAATTGATGAATGACAATGATGCCCGCTTTGAGAGACTTCGCTAAAAAGTAAACCCCTGTTAACCAATTACTCTCATCGCTGTGAGTCCCGAAATCTTCAATCATTCTAGCTGAAAAGGTGGGCGTTAGAATCCATAAGAAAGGCAATTCTGCGACCGTCAGAGTTTTGTTTGACCGTTTCGCTTTTCTCAAGACATCCCCATGAACCGTGTATAACTTTGACAAACAACTGCGAATCTCTACCTCGGTCGGGGGATTGCGGAAGGGTTCAAACAAACAGGAAGTAGCCGCCATTTTTCCGAGTAACCCTAAAGGTAACTCAGTGGGAGGAGGTGAGCTAAATGGTTCAAACCAGACATCAATTTCTTGAACCTCACTTTTTACTTTCTTACTTTTTCTAATCGTCCCTAGAGGTGTTAGTAATTCCTCTAAATATTCCTTAGCAAATTGGTCATGAATTTGGCGAGTCATTCAAGTTAATAATAAAGCATAAAAAGGACGGTAATAATCTTATTATATCATTAATTAAAAAGGAATCCAATCGACAATATCGATCCATTCTTCCGCTTCGGTAGTTTCCCAAATCATAATTAATTCTTCGGCTAGTTTTCCCATTGTTGTTGTGGGACGTATCCAAAACAGTCCCCAGATTTGTTGATTTTTTTGCCAATATTCTTCTAAATGTTCAGGCATACTGGTACGATTATCTGTCACCAAGAGTCGTTGAGATAATCCTAAATACTGTAAAACATCAGGGTCAAGAGTTCCTAACAGTGGTGTATTCGGCTCTCCAACGCGTAAAATATCTATCTCTGGATTTAACCTTAAGACAGCGACTTTCAAGCGGGGGGATAAGTTTTCATCCAGTAAAAACTTGATTTTCATACCCTGACAGAATCTTGCCTTTGCTGTTTAATTCTTCTCATCTTTTCTCGTTGAGGTGAAGGATGTTTTAAGGATTCTTGATAGCGAGTCTCTCGCCAATTCTGGAGGCGCAATAAATAGGCATCAATTTTTTGCCGATTCTGTAAATAATAAGTAATAGTAGCGTAGATTTTCTCTAAACTTAGATCGGGATAGATAGCATTTATTTCTTCTGGAGTATAGCCTTCCAAGAAATAAAAGAGTACGTTGTCAATTCCGAGGCGATGACCTTTGATTCTAATATCATCTTCGGAGAGGAATAAGAAATAATCTTCTAGTTGCATGATTAATTTTCCCCTTAATTTTATTTTATTTTTACCGCTTATTTATTAATATGTTATCATAATTAGTCTGCCTGATGCTTCCCTTGTTTTCAAACCTTTAACCGGGATAAACTGCCCCGCGGCCATAACCCCGGCTGCTATGCTGGCAGCCACTTTGACGGAGCTACTTTAACGGGAAGTGTGGATTATCGGCTGGCCGCCGAAATATGTCGGGAACTCGATGCCATCGAGCGAAAGAATTGACGAGATTATCGAAATCCACCTATCGACTATCGGCAACCAGCGCACATCGACCGAGGAAAGGTCAGCGCGGCAGAAACATCAGGCTGTTTTGGGGGAATTGAACGGTCTTTGCTGATTTCGGCGGTCACTGTCCCTGCCTAACGCTCTCTAATGCCATTTTTCAAAAGTAATGGCAGAGATGGTTAATTGCCCTCAACCCCAATCCCTCTCCCAGAAAAGAAGTAAAGAGTAATATACTTTCAGGTTGGGGAGGGCGAGTCCTCGTGGGAGAAGGTTGGACAAGTTCGGGGTATAGACGCACACCGGGAGGGGTTAATTATTAGTATCGCCCGATCAATCGGAGGGCTTAGGACAGATGAATATGCTAATGCGCCAAGGAGAGTATTTGCCAGCATTGAATTGCTGCTTGATGTCAGGCTTCTGAATTGTTGTAAGTATTTTTATTTTGTCGTCAGGTGAGCTAACCAGTTGCTTATATAGAGGATTGCTTGGTTCAGTAACGCTTCCTATGGCTTTTTGCAGGAGATCGCTAATACGACCCCATTCACCATTTTCAGGATGACCTTCATCGGTAATTACAGTGATAGCTCCTCTGGGTAATAAGGTTGTAAACTCACTTTTCTCTTCCCCCTCACTAAGAACCTTTACCTGAATTTCGCCATGATTTTGTTGGTCAAGCTTATATGCAATTAAGTTGGCTAATGGAGTGGCTACGGAACTATTTTCATTGCAGATGAAAAGGTTAAAGTCAGTATATTTGGAAGTATCACCCTGTCTTGTGTAAGGAGGATTCCTAGTCAAGGCTTCCTGTAAAGCTTGATCTAAAGTAATACTATTGGTTGTGGTTTGTTGTGTGCCAACATTTGTTTCTTTTGATTGAGCTTGTTTTTCTTCTAACCCCCACACTTTAAGTTTTTCCTTGGTCTCTTTACCCATTTGAATTTCAGTAACATACTTTGAACTATTCTGTATTACGTCAGCCGCCCAAGTGCGAATTTCATCACTACTTCCAGAGCTTTTGATGATCTCCAGAGCTAAATCAATGTATTTGATCCTTAAATCTTGTGTCAGCTTTTGATTTTCAATTTGTGCATTATAAGCACTGCCAACCCAGAAAATAACCAAAGCTATAGCTGTGTTAGCAATAACTCCCAAAAATTGTGCGACAACCTTCCCCTTTTCCCACGCAAGAGGCAAGTGTTGATCATCGTCTTCGTTAGTCATCTTAAGACACCTCCTTTCTACTCTACGCTCTAGGCTGAACAATGCCAAAAGGCTCTAATTATTTCCCTCTTATTCACCTATCCCTACTCTATCTCCGATAATCTCAACGAATGAGGCTGTTTTCATAAATTTTAATAATTAGCTGATAGTGAATTGCGATAGCCGATGGCAGAAATATCCAGCGATCGCTAAAGTGCTTAACAAAAGAAATTATAATCTTATCGATTTTGACCGTGCCACTATCCAAAGGAATAGATTAGATTTCTTGAAAAGACCGATGCGGGGAAATTACCGAATCACCCGAACTTTTTCCTTATCGGTAAAGATCGGGCGATTTGCATATTCTTGCTATTCCTAATACATCCGAGAGCGCCCGTCCTGTCGAATTTATCTTTAAACCCTAACTATCCCCGTACAATTATCAGCATATCGATCATAAACCTTGAGATAGGTTGCACACCATGAGCGAATACCAATATTACGAATTCCAAGCTATCGATCGCCCCCTCACCCAAGAGGAAAGGGCTGCCCTCTGCCAACTATCAGGCTGCGTCAAACCGACGGCAACGAGTGCCAGTTTCACCTACCCGGGTAAGGTGGAACGTGATCCGAAGGAATCTTTTTCACTGGAAAAACGATCTGTTAATGTACGGCTGTAATGCCTGATTTTGTCCTATAGGTCTAATAAAGTTGTTAAGTATTGCCCTTATCGATCGAGATCGGGTTAGCTTGGAGATAGCAGTGAGCATTCAGCTTTAAACACTTAATAACTGCTAACCGAATCACTGATAAGGGGGTTTTTTCATGGCTTTTAGCCGTTCTAGCGGTATTTTGCTTCATCCCACCAGTCATCCCGGCCGTTACGGGATTGGAGAACTAGGTAGGGAAGCCTATCAATTTATCGATTTTTTGGCTCAAAGTGGTCAAAAACTCTGGCAAATTCTCCCTTTAGGCCCCACAGGGTACGGTAACTCTCCCTACATGAGTTTTAGTGCCATTGCTGGCAATCATCTCCTGATTAGTCTCGATATTCTTCGGGAAAAAAACCTGCTTAGTCAGGCAGATTTCGAGGATATTCCCGATTTTCCCCTCGATCAAGTGGATTTTGAGCGATTGATCGCTTGGAAAATTCCCCTACTTAGAAAGGCGGCGAGCAATTTTGTCAAGGGTTCTGACACAATTCTTTACAAACAGTTTGCCGGCTTTTGTGGTGGCAATGCTGATTGGTTAGAGGATTACGCCCTATTTATGGCTTTATCCCACGCTTATCAGGGTAAAGCATGGATGGAATGGCCGACAGAAATTCGTGAACGTCATTGGGGTGCGTTGGAAACACCGAAACAGGAGTTACAAGAGGAGATTTTTCTGCACAAATTCCTGCAATTTGAGTTTTTTGAGCAGTGGTTAGCCTTAAAACGCTATGCTAACTCCCTCGGTATCGAGATTATCGGTGATATCCCCATTTATGTCTCCCATAATAGCGCCGATGTTTGGGCAAATCCGCAGGTTTTCCGACTAGATCCCCAAACCGGTAATCCCTTGGAAGTGGCAGGGGTTCCCCCGGATTATTTCTCAGAAACGGGGCAATTATGGGGAAATCCTCTCTATAACTGGGATTATCTCAAAAATACGGGCTTTGACTGGTGGGTACGCCGTTTAAAAGCGGTTCTTTCCCTAGTCGATATTATCCGTATCGATCATTTTCGCGGATTAGAGGCCTATTGGGCCGTGGCTTTTGGCCAGGAAAACGCTATTAATGGTCATTGGCTGAAGGCCCCAGGTTATGATCTCTTTAATACTATTGGCGCTCGTTTGGGTAAATTGCCGATTATTGCCGAAGATTTGGGCGATATTGACCAAGCAGTTCTAGATTTTCGCGATCACTTTGCCTTCCCCGGGATGAAGATTCTCCACTTTGCTTTTGGGGGTGATGCGGGTAATCCCTATCTTCCTTTTAACGTCGAACGCAACTGTGTGATTTATACCGGCACTCACGATAATAATACTACTGTGGGTTGGTTTCAGGATAACGCCAATGACTACGAAAAAGCGCGACTATATCAATATCTTGGCGCTCCCAGTGGTCAGGGAGTGGCTTGGGATCTGATTCGACTGGCCTATAGTTCCGTGGCTAATCAGGCGATCGTACCGTTACAGGATGTGTTAGGTTTAGGATCGGATGCGCGTATGAATACACCCAGTGTCGCAGAAGGGAATTGGTCATGGCGCTATCGTCAGGAAGCTTTAACCGGAGAATATAGCGAGAGATTGCGAGATTTAGTCAATTTTTTTGGCAGAAATCGTTAAATATCAATCCTTTTTTCGAGACGTTACTCCTAACGTCTCTTTTTGTCTGGTTAATGTGGGTGAGAATTTTTTAGTAATCTTTGCCGGATGCGATCGAGATTTTCTCGACTATTGACGGGTAAATGGGGTAGGGGTAATTCTAAATTGGGCCAATTACTCAAATCATGGCAGGGACAGGATAAACCCGATTGCCCCAGCACTTCAATTGGTACGGGTATAGTACAACGAGCGCAGGGGTGAAATTCCCATTGAGGGGAAAGTAAGTCTTGGATAGTTTGTTGAGTGCCTTCTAGGTAACAATCGCCACTTTCAGGATCGAGAATTTTTTGCCAACAATCTTCAAACTCCGACGAATAGCGATCGCCATTGAAGATAGGCAGCGGAAATAGCATAGCTTGGTTTTTGGGACAAATAACTTTTTTTCCCAATTGAAACCAATGGGCGAGATACTGTTTAACTGCGGAGGTGTCTGACATATAGTTTGTGTGGAGGCTGCCCTGATGATTGCTCTTACCATCAATCCTAGCGTTAACTTCTGGTGTCGGACAGGTCTTAGGATGATTGATGATCGAGTTTAATGATTATTTTAGGTAACTGAGCATCGGGAGCTAGATTAATCCCAATAAACTCACCATTAAAGCTTTTTGGGCGTGCATCCGATTTTCCGCTTGCTCCCAGACTTTTGATTGTACACCCTCGATCGCCCCGTCGGTAATTTCTTCCCCCCGGTGAGCAGGTAAACAATGGAGAATAATCGCGTCTTTGTCAGCGTGACTCATTAGCTGTTCATTGACTTGGTAGGGCTGAAAAATTGGAATTCGGGCATCAGCGAGGCTTTCCTGTCCCATACTTGCCCAGACATCAGTATAGACCACCTGAGAGTCTTTTACTGCCGTAACGGGATCGTCGGTAATTAAGATTTTACTACCGGTTTTCTCGCCAATAGCTTGGGCGCTGGCGACAATTTCCCCATCCGGTTGATAGTTTGCGGGGGAAGCAACCCGCACATTTAACCCCATCAAAGCGCCACCTAAGAGGAGAGAATTAGCGACATTATTACCATCCCCGACATAGGTGAGGTTAATTCCCCGTAAAGTCTGAAAAGTCTCTTGGATAGTCTGTAAATCGGCTAATATCTGACAGGGATGTTCTAAATCCGTTAAAGCGTTGATAATCGGGATGCGGGAATAATTAGCAAAAGCTTCTAAATCCTCTTGTTTAAAGGTGCGAACCGCGAGAATATCGAGATAGCGATCGAGTACCCGGGCCGTATCGGCTAAGGGTTCCCCGCGCCCCACTTGGGTTACACTAGGATTGAGATCGATCACCTGTCCCCCTAACTGGTACATCGCGACGGTAAAAGAAACCCGCGTCCGGGTGGAAGCTTTATAAAATAGCAATCCTAAGACTTTTTTGCAGCTAGGGTTAAGATTACCAGCTTTAAGCTGTGCCGATAGATTGAGTAGGGCGCTGATTTCTTGGCTACTCATGTCGGTTATTCTTAAAACATCTCGTCCTTTTAAAGTGGCTACCATTGGTTTTTCTCTCGATAAACAGGGGTTTTGATTGGCTTTTATGGCAGTTAGCGAGGCTGCAAAAATCTTGAGTAAAGACCTTATTATAATCCAGTTTTTTCGCTATTAGGCAATTTTTCCCGAAAATCTTCATTGTGGGGGATTTTAGTCCAGCTAACACCCCCACTTTTGCTGTTAAACTAGGTAGGTGTTAAAAATTGTCAGATTCCCCCCTTATCAAGGGGGATTCCCCCGCCTATCGGCACCCCCCTTATCAAGGCGGCTCCCCCCGCCTATCGGCACCCCCCTTATCAAGGGGGGACTAAGGGGGGATCGGCACCCCCCTTATCAAGGGGGGCAGGGGGGATCAAACCCAAAATCTAATTTCTACTTAACTAATTTTGCCCCACACTTAGAACAAAAATTAGACGAGGGCGGGTTTTTGTGTCCACAAATACCGCAGATAATTAAAGCTGGGTTAGCCACTTCTGTCACCGGAGAAAGAGGAATTTCTCCACCGCTATCCAACTTATAGTTATGGATTAACTGCAAAATAATTGCATCTTCCCGTTTATATTCTGTATTATCTTTTCCTCCTGTTAACTCCTCGGACCGTTGTTGTAAATATTCAATAAAAGTCCGATACAAAGCTTGTTTTTTCTCTGGAGTGGTTGCAGCCTGTAACTTAGCTGTCACCTGACTTTGAATTTTTTCCTTATCTTCGCGACAAGCTTTTACTTCTAACACCTGTACCGCATCTTCCCAACTGGTGGCGATATCGACTTTTTTTAATCCCGTTGCGGTTTTAATTTCATAGCGAATTGTTTTCTCATTAGTGACTCGATTGACTTCTGGAAAAAGCACTTTTAAAGCTCGGGCTGTCACCACCAATTGATAAATACTCGGATCTTCGGGAAAAACATCCCAGAAAGGCGGTTCCTTTTGGATATGCACGGGGATGGGTAAATCGCGATTTTCCCCCATCTGTTGGGCGCGTTTAGCGAGAATAAATTCTCCTTTCCAGTCCTGATAGGATTGCCGCAACTCTCGCATTCCCTCCAGACAGCGTAGGGAAAAACCGCCAATTTCCTGCACGAAGACAAGACGATATTTTTCCACTTCTCCCAAGGGTTTAATATCGTCTTCGTTGGCAATAAATTCCCGCAGTTTCGGGATAATTTTTTGGGCTGCCGGGTTACTGGTATTTCTTCCTCCAATCAGGGCAACATTTTGATTTAATTGGGGTGTAAAACCCGCATCTTTTCCCCGCAAAACCGCAGGATTAAGCATAATTAGGGGTCGCGATTTTTGGTAGGCAATGCGAATATTATTGATAATATCGGTATCGTTGTTATAAATTTTTAACAAGCGATCGCAAGCGGCTAATTCCTGCTGAATGCGACTACTAGCGGGAGCATTTTGTAGGAGTTGATTAGCTTGGTTTAGGATAACTTTTTGAAAATCACCTTGACGAATATCGGCAATCTCGGTGATGTCAAATAAACGCATATTTTCATCGGTGCGGCGCGTTTCTTTCCAGAGGGGGCTAGATTGCTTTAAAATTTCTTCTGAGAGGGGTAAACAAAGGTTATCCATACCCGTATCGTAGGCATTTTTGTTACCAGCAATCCCCGAAGCAAATTGTTCGATAAAGTCTTGATAAAGACTGTTTAATTCTTGTCTGTCAAATAATTTAATCCCATTAATTAACAAAGCATCGGCGCTATCGATCTGTTGATTAGACTGGAGATTAAATAGATCGCGACTTTGAATTAATTTCTGACGAAAGCGATTAAAACGGCTTTCTAATTGATTAAGATGTTCCAGTAAACGATTAATAACCTCTACTCCTGCACCTCTGGTTTTTCGTTGAATATTGGCCATTAAATAGCCTTCCAATCCCGTTAAAGCTTGTTCACAATATTGTTCCATCTTATCTTTTTTCGAGATATGAATTTTATCTTTCAGATCATTAATTTCTGCCAAGGCTGTGTCGTATTCCCGTTGACGTTTACTTTCGTTTTGACTCCAAACCTGTTCTTGATCGCGACGGAATTTTTCCGCTATGTCGGTGAAGATTTGTCGTACTGAAACAATAAAACTCTCGGCAAATTTTACCCCACGGTTTCGATCTTCAAGGATATTATAAAACTCCATTTCTAGGGACTTTTTACCCCGTTGAATAATTTCATCCCGGTTACTATAAATCTTTTTCAGGTAATCGCCGTGCCGCCGTTCATCGGGACTCAATTCTAGTAAATGATTGCGTTTAAATTCCTCGACTCTTGGCGTTAAATAATCATTAATAAATTGCAGAATTTTTCCCTGTTCGTTGCCTAAAATATTAACACCCTGTTTGGTACAAGAGAGCCAATTATCTTGATTGATTTCCTGACGAGTTTCGTTAATCCATTGGGAGATTATGGCAATTAAAGAGCGATCCTTGTCGGCACATAAATCCATAATTAATTCCCCTTCGCTCAAGCGCATTTTTTTGAGGATATCACCTCTTACTAACTCCAACATTTGAGCGGGTAAAATCACGGAATCATTCAGCCACCAATTAATTAAATCTTTGGCTAAACGTTCCGATAAGGAGGCACGAATTTGGGCAATAGGAATTTCAATAGTTGATAGCCCAAAACTCATAAATTGCTTAGGATAACCGCGCCCCCCCGGGTCAGATTGCGCCCAAGAACCCTTAATATTATCTCTAATGGAACGCTTATGGGGGGCAAAATCAGAGGTCAGATCTAGGAAGATATTTTGGGCAATCATTTCCCGAATTTGACCGAGTTTAAAATCACCTTCGCCGTTTTTTGTCCCCACTAAATAGGTAAAATCAAAGGGGGGTAATTTACTAACTACTTCATCGACTAAACCGCTGCTAAACTGTTGATGATATTCGGTTCTGTAGTCAGAAAAGTAATTTAATTCCATCAAGGCAGCGTAACCATTAGCCAAAACTCGATCGCCGACACTAATCCCCGCAAATGCTTCAGGAGTGGGAACAATTGCCGTACTCAAAGGACTACTTTCCCCTCGTAACCAATTACGAATACAGTAACCTATATCGATTAACATTCCGCTACCCGTACCACCGTTTAAAGACCCCGTGGTAAAGACATTAATAGCACTATTACTAACTTTAATTCCATAGCGATCGAGCATAAAGTTTTCTTGTCCCTTTACCCGTCTCACCGCGTCTAGAAATTTTCTTTGGATCTCATGATAATTACAAAATAAAGCAAAACGACCACAGGCGCGAATTTGTCCCGCTCCCGCTTCCAGGGAAGTAATATTTCTCTCTAATTCCGGGGGAAACCAACTATTAATCCAGGGATATCTATCCATGTCAGATACCATCTCCTGTACCTGTTTTCCACTCACCCGGGCCCAGTGTTTTTCGTTATCTTTAAAAGCACTGCCGGCAGCTTCAGGATTACTGATTTTATAATCCTTATCCGTGTCAACCACCAAAAAACTGACAATCGGAAAATTGCTCAAACTGCCATAACTTTCCTCGATTAAACGACGCAATCGCGATAAAATTTCGTTACCCGTGCCACCAATACCCACTAAAACCGTGGGAACCATGCTTTTTTCTTCCACTGCTGCTGGCATAATTACTTAACTCCTAAGACCATTTCTTGACGGTTGCGGGGGACTTCGTAGGTGAGAAAATCGTAGGCTAATTTAGTGTTAGGAAAAATTGCCCGCGCTTCCTCTAACAGATTGGAAATATCCAGAGAATTCCCCGGTAGATAACGGGGACTAAAATGGGTCATTAATAACAATTTTACCTGGGCTGCCAAGGCCACCTGGGCTGCCATCGTCGAAGTGGAGTGAACACTTTCAAAAGCTAACCCGGCATCTTGGTGTGCAAAAGTCGCCTCATGAATTAGCACATCTGCATCCCGTGCCAATTCGATCGATCCTTCACAGAAAATAGTATCGGTACAATAGGCTATTTTACGGCCGATTTCCGTTTCTCCGCAGAGGGACTGACCGCGAATTTTGCTGCCATCGGGAAGGGTGACAGTTTCCCCTTTTTTCAGCTTGCCGTAAATTGGTCCGGGGGGAATACCTAAAGCGTTGGCTTTTTCCACATCAAAACGTCCAGGACGGTCTTTTTCGGCGATGCGATAACCATGGGCAGGAATACGATGTTTTAATAGCTGACAGGAGACGGTAAATTCTTCATCTTCGTAGAGTATGCCGGGGGAAACGGGATGGACACGCACCCGATTGGCTAAATTAGTATAGGAATACTTAGCACAAGCACGCAGATAGTCCCCTAGTCCGGGAGGTCCGTAGATATCAATATCCTGAGCAGAACCGGCTAATCCAATACTGGCTAACAGTCCCATTAAACCAAAGATATGATCCCCGTGCATGTGGGTGATAAAAATGCGTCGGATTTGGGAACTTTTCAGGTCGCTACGCAGTAACTGGTGTTGAGTTCCTTCTCCACAGTCAAACAGCCATATTTCCGCCCGTTGCGGCAACCGAAGGGCGATACTAGAGACATTACGGGAACGAGTGGGAACCCCGGAACTGGTTCCTAAAAAAGTAATCTCCACAGGATAGCTGTCAGGATAGAGGATTCTTTTTCTAGTCTAGGCTGTTTTTATCGATTTCTCGATCGAATTGCTGCTTTTCTGTATTTCATCACTTGAAAACAGAAAATCCCCTGATTTTGACCTGACTCTGCAATAATTACTCCCAGTCAGAAATACGCCAGCTTCAGTATCATACTTTGTGCTTTTTGTCAAAAAAACTTTTTTTTTGCAATAAAACTACACAAAAAAAAGATCATCGTTGTGCGTGAAATTGACTAATTTACCCGTCTTAATTAGGATTACCTTGTAGATGTGGCAAGGGTTTCAACCATTGCTGCCCAAAAAAGCACAGAATAACCCATTATGAAATTTTATCAAATCGCTGTTACCTTCATAACATCGTTGTTAAATAAAAATCTTTCTCAATTAATTCTTAAGAATTTGTAAATATTGCGGAATGTTAATTTAAATATTCTCAAGCTTTTGGAGTCAATAAATAATTTTTGCTTATCTTTGTCCAAAATTGGGTTAGAAGTCAGGAGTCGGGTGATAGGGTGATAGGGTTTTGGGGTGTTGGGGTGTTAGGGTTTTAGTTGAAATTCCCCCACTTCCCACTTCCCACTTCCCACTTCCCCACTTCCCCACTTCCCCACTTCCCCACTTCCCCACTTCCCCACTTCCCCACTTCCCACTTCCCCACTTCCCACTTCCCACTTCCCTAGAACAATCTTTGGGACAAGATTAAGTTTAAAATCTGAAATAGATAATTTTTTTAAGGGATCGAGTCAAGTTTATGGCAGATATTGTCGATATTGCGGTCAGTGCCGATAATTTTAAAACTCTAGTAACGGCGGTACAAGCCGCTAATCTTGTGGATGCCCTAAAAAGTCCTGGCCCCTTCACGGTTTTTGCCCCCACCGACGAAGCTTTTGCCAAATTGCCCCCTGGGACGATTACAACCCTAGTGCAGAATATCCCCCAATTAACCCGAATTCTCACCTATCACGTCGTTGCGGGCAAATATATGCAGGAAGATTTGGCAAAATTGGCCGTAGTGACTTCTCTAGAGGGTTCACCGATTCCCGTCGATTGTAGCGAAGGTTTTGAGGTGAAAAATGCCACGGTGGTCGCGGGTAATATCGAGGCAGATAATGGTGTGATCCACGTCATCGATACGGTGATCCTGATGGGTTAGTTTTTGACCGTCTTTTGCCCGGTCTGCATCTAGGGCAAATCTGTCTTAATTTAGTCACTAAATATACAGATACTTTTGCTTGTTTATGGTTACGATGCTCGACTACCTGTTCAGACTAAATCCTGTTATTAAAGACTGATTATCTATTGATACGTTTGCCTATTGCAAGTGTAGAAAACGGGTTTCTCCGAGAAACCCGTTTTCTGTGTGTTACTCAACGGATTTAGTATTAGCCATCTCGACAGTAATGGCAGCTCAGTTATCAGTTATCAGATGTTAGGGACTTGGGTGGGAATAATATCCCAGCCAGAAAATCGCTCTGTAGAAGAATCAGACCGGCCAGATGGCATATTATCAAAGGGCAAGTCCCTTAGCTGCGGAGGCGCTCGAAGGCTCTCCCCCTAGTTAGGGTGATCAGCAAACCTGATCGATCGATCAGGGCGCAGGTTCCTTGCGCCCCTACAGTAACGGATTTTGTCCACAATGTAGGGGCGAACTGCGTTCGCCCTATGGCACATTATCAAAGCGCAAGTCCCTTATCGGTTTGGTTGTCAATGCAATCTCTAATCCCATTTACAGTCATGAAGAAAATTCACCCTGAGTTGAGTAAACTAAGGTTATTCTATGGCATCCAATCAGCGATCGCCATAGCCCTACCCTTGCTCATCGGCCTCTTGATGGGTAATCTCAAGCTGATTACTTTACCTGCTCTGGCTGCATTTTTGATTAATTTATTCCTGGGTAGCCTGTCTGTGAGTTACCGAGATAAATTACTAGGATTGGCGATCGCTACTTTAGGCTGTGCCGGGGTCATGAGTCTGGGAACGGTGAGTGGCCAGATGCCTTGGTTGCTGGTTATCTTCACTTTTCCCTTGTTGCTGCTCCTCAACTTTATCGGTGTGCTGGGAAGTACAGCCACGGCCATCGGACAGGTAGTGGCAGTGTTTTGGTTGATCTCTACTCACCTACCCGGCAATCTGGATCTGGCCCTAGAAAGATTTTGGTTACTCTTATTGGCCGGTATTTGGGTAATGGTTCGACCCTTGGTAATATGGCTCAACGATCCCTACAGGCCAGTTAAACAAGCCATCATTGCCAGTTACCAAAGCTTGACCCATTTTCTCGAAACTGTTGCCCGAGTTGAGATTGCCGATAAGGACGAACTCTGGGATGTAGAAACATCCCAAGCGCAACATCAAACTGGAACAATGATCGCCCAAGCTCGTAGCCTCTGGCACGAGGTTTATAGTAGTCAACCCGGCACTCATATTGAAGGCCAGCGCTTGATTTTTCTGATTGAGAAGCTAACTGATATTTATCGGGAAGTAATTGCTCTGACAGAAGTGGTTGTAGGACAAAACAAGAGAGAATTGGCTGAGATGGGACCAGAGCTTAAGCAAGCCTGCCAATCCTTGATCGAGGTAATGAAAACCCTGGATGATATAGTTAAATTGAGGAATACAAGCGATCGCCAAGAAATTGCTCAAGAAACCTTGGCGATGCTCACAACTTTACAGCAGCAAGTGCAAGACTTAAAGAAAAAGTTCCGTATTGGCAGTAATTCCCAGAAAACCATCACACCTAATCTCCATAAACTCATCCTAATTCTGAACAATCTGGCCGAACAAATTGATGCTACTATTACCCTACTCCTCGATCACCAAAAGCAAGTCAAGATTGCACTCCAATCAGTTCCCTTAACTCCTGTCACCCCTTTTTGGGAAATATTAAAAAATAACTGGACTTTTGAGTCGATTAATTTTACTGCGGCCATGCGTCTGGCCACTGTCACTACTTTTGCCATGTGGGTATCCATTCTACTCCATTGGCATCACGGTTATTGGATGGCTTTAACGGTGCTGTTTGTTCTCCAGCCAGATTATGGTGGCACAATCCAAAAGGCTATACAGCGCATTGGTGGCACTATTTTAGGGGTAATCTTAGCAACTCCCATAGTTTTGCAGATTCAAGATCTAAACCTACTAATAATAATTCTAATTATCTTAGCTGCCCTAACTGCTGCCTTCCGTTTTGTCAATTATGCTTTCTTTATGCTCTTTCTGACCATGCTAATTGTGCTGATTCTAGATCTAGACGTACCCAAAGATTGGCAGTTAGCCGAGACAAGAGTTTTTCATACTGTATTGGGGGGAGCTTTGGCAGTCATCAGTTACTATCTTTGGCCAATTTGGCAGAAACGTTCCCTACCTCGAAGAATTGGCATTTTACTAGAAAAGAGTATCAGTTATTTTCAAACTGTGGCCGCCGCTTATCAAGGACAAGCTCAAAGTGCCAAGATCTTAGATTTAAGCCGCCGTCAAGCTGAATTAGCCAGTGATAATGCTTTAGCTACCGTCCAGCGCATGAGACAAGAACCAAAGCGATTTCAGGGTAATGTGGTAGGAACAACAGAGTTGATTCTCAATGGGGTTAGTTTTATTAATGGAGTGACTACCCTCAGACAACATCTTCAGCAGTTTCAGCCTTCCCAAACACTGCCCGGATTAGATGAGTTTATTGAACAAGTAACGAAAACATTTGAGAATTTGCAACAAATCCAACAAACAGGGATTAACTCTTTATCTATGCCCAATTTTAACCAAAGTTTACATAGGTTAACTGACTATTTAGAAACCATTCCAGAAGATCAAACTGAAGAAGTAATATCTTTGACTTTTATCATTGCAGAATTACATCAACTTACAGAGAAATTAAAGGGAATGTTCGCAGCGATCGCTTAGAGTAAGGAAAGGAAAAAGACTGTCACTCAATCCACTTATCAATAATGTTTGAAATTGTCTTATCCTGCTGCATCTGAAGTATATCAATGTTGAGTTTATTGAGGAGGGGGCTATTTTGAGGTAAGACAAAGCCATAGGTCAAGAAAGATGAATAAATAGGCAGAATTGTCAAAGCTACCCTCGGATTTTCATCGAGATAATATTTTAAGACTCGATAGGAATCAAGAACCGCCTCTACCTGACCGCTATACATTAAATTAATAGCTTGGTATAGGCTGTTGGCCAAAACAGGAGTAATTTTATATTCAGAGGTGAGATTCATAAAATAAGAACTTCCTGCCAATAGGGCAACTTTTTTATTTTGTAAATCTTGAAGATTGCTCAACTCTTTAGCAGGTTGCTGGGTCAATGCTAGGGTAAAGGTTGTCACCAAACCTGCCGTAATTGAAGAGGTAATCGCTAGGGAAATCCACATCCATAAATAAGTAATAAACCTGCCAGTTGCAGTCACTGGAACTTTATCACCATAGCCGACTGTTGTTGTGGTAACTGACACAAACCAGAAGGCTTCTCGCACCCCCTTAAAATAATTTTTGGGAAACTGTTCGGGATTGCGCTTATGTTCAACAAACCAGATGATATTAGATACTAAAAACAACAGCAGTACGAGTCCTAGCACCGTTAGAAGCGCCGCTCGTTGCAAGAAGGGATGAATCAACTGCCAGAGGTTAGGGGAATGGCTGGGAACGAGTAGAGCAAGATAGGAGCTATAGTAAGGCTGAGTAAAAGCAACTTTTTTCAGGCGTTCTGGCGTAATTGAGATCGGTCCGACGAGCAAATCGAGGGTGCCATTAGCAACTTGATTAATACCTGTATCAACTTCCTTAACTATATAATACTCGTATTCTAAATTTTCTGAAGTGGCTATTCTCTGCCAAATCTCAATACTAATCCCATCAAACTTAGTTGTGCTTTTCGGTTGGTGGGCCGAAGATTTTGGAGAAGGCGAAGGTTTCTTTGGGGAGTAAATATCATTGATAGTTAACACTTGACTTTCTATGACATAAGGCGGTGAAACATAGACACCGACTCTTAACTTAGGCGAGGCTTGAACGGGAAGAGCAATCAAGAGTAATCCCCCTATCACCGAACCAATTAAAGAATTAATCATAACAGGGATGAAATCTAAGGATGCAAATAAAAAGCTGTACCTAAAACGGCATATAAAATTAACAATAAAACTCCTTCTAGCCAATTAGACTGGCCATCAGAACTGATAGAACTGGTGATGAGAACTGCCGCCGTAGCCGCAAACATACCAAAAACGTTGAATTCTAGGGAGAGAGGAGTCGGGAAGAATAGGCTCACTAGAACTAAAAGTGGAGCCACAAATAAAACCACCTGCAAAGTCGAGCCAATAGATACCGCCACCGTCAAATCCATCTTATTTTTGAGGGCGGTTGTCACGCAAGTAATGTATTCCACGACTCCGCCAAATAGGGGTAGTAAAATAATACCTGTAAATAGCTCAGTCCAGCCTAATACTTTTACCGTCTCTTCTAGACTCCCCACCAGAATTTCTGAAATGACCACTAGAGCAACGGTGCAGATGAGCAGAATTGTGACGGGTTTTCCAAATTTGGACATTCGGCGGTCTCGCGTAGCGAGCGCGTTGCGACCGCTGACTGGCTGAGACTGATTTTCTCTCGCTTCTAGCGTATTTAATCTTTCCACATCTTGCTGAGACTTAAGGGAGAAAATGAGGCTCAATCCATAAAAAATTAGCAACAAAATGGCAGCCGCATAGGAAAAGTTTTGGATGGCAGCTTTCGGCAAACCGTCGGAAGTAAAGTGAATGGCACTGGGAGTCAGCAAAACTAACACAGAAAGCAGCAAGGAAGAGGCATTGAGGCGAGCAATTTCCGGTGCAAAATTTTGTTGTTGGAAGCGCAAGCCTCCTAACAACATTGCCAACCCCAATCCTAAGAGTAAATTGGCAATAATCGCCCCTAAAATACTCGCCTTGACCACCTCGACTAATCCTGCCCTAAGCGCCACTACTGAGACGACCATTTCCGTTAAATTGCCAAAGGTGGCATTGAGCAGACCGCCTAGGGTCGGGCCAATAATGGCGGCAATGACTTCTGTTGCTTCAGCAATGAAGGCCGCTAGGGGAATGATCGCCAAAGCGGAGAGAACAAAGACGAGGACGGGTGATAACTTCAGCCACTCAGCAGCAAGAGTGATCGGTACGAAGATCAGCAGCAAGAGCAAAAATTTGTTTTTAGCTGACATGGGGAGGGTTCTCTTGACCGTCTTGGGGTAGCTGAGGAGGCGAACTCGGTTGAGGCGGAGATGTCCAGTCGATTTTCTTGCCAGCGAGCGATCCTAAGCTCCGACCGATCTCTGCCCCCGCTGCACCGGCGACTAACTTGCCGATCGCCCCTCCGACCAAAGCACTTCCTGTTTCCCCGACAAAACTACTCCCTGTCTTGATCGTCCAATCTCTCACGTCTGTCTGTGCGGGCGAGGCTTCCTGAGACGGCTTTCCTTGCCGCTCGACTTGTTGATTTAAGGCAACTGCTGCATCTGTCCCTAACTGTCCCCCCAAAACCTCTCCAGCCAGAGCGCCTACCATGCCGCCCGCAGGCCCAGCGATTACCGTACCCAGAATTGCGCCCCCCGCAGTCCCCAGGGTTTCACCGAGCTTCTCGCCGCTTTTCTTGCTGAGGTGTTCTGCGATCTCGATCGGATTTGCTCCCGCCTGAGCCTTGTCCGGCTCGGGGCGGAAAATTTCGTGGGTGACATCATAGCCTAACTTTGCTCCGGTGGTGCTGCCGGCAAAAGCACCCACTTGGGCGCCTAAAACCGCCCCGCCCGGTCCGAGTGCCGAACCAATCGCCCCGCCGATCATTCCACCGGCCACTTGTCCCGCCGACATCCCTAGAAAAGCACCACCCACGGCTGCCGGATGCACTGCTTGGCTGATCTGGCCAGCGATTTGCCCGGTAGCTGAGACGACGGACTCTGCGGTTGCCGTTGCCGTTTGCAGGGCGGTCTGTCCGACTTGATTGGCTTGTTCAGCCAAGGGTTTGACCGCCGACCCTGCCGTTTCCACGAAAGCTTGGCCTGCATCTTGGGCGGCTTTGAGGAGGGGGTTAGCGGCTTCGAGAACGGAGTCGCTTGCTGTCTGCCATTGCTGGGCGGCTGCTTCCCCTGCGGTTTTTGCCGTCTTCGCTATCTGGTTCGCCACTTCGCTGGCAGCGGCCAAGAGACTGGCGGGATTGTGAGTAAATTGTTCCCCTGCTGAGGCTGATGAATCTGGATTGGCCATTACCTCTGTCTTCCTGAGATTACCCCGGAGCTACCCGGTTGATTATTCGGCAATTTCCACTTCTGTGGGTGCCTCGGGCTTGGCTGAACTCTTGGCAGTCCTAATTTCTGCCTCGGCTTCTGCTACCAGATCATTCCAGGACTCACTGGCTTCAGCCACAGTCTCTTGCACCTTCTCAAACGTTTCTAGTCCCCATTTAATGCCACTTTTGGTGAGGTCGCGGCCGGAGTCTGCTAGAGACTTTCCTACCTCTGGATTACCCAAAGCACCAATGAGAGGGGCGAGAGCCAGAGCTGCTGCCCCAACGCCCAGTGCCGCCACTGGCTCGATGCCTAACAACAAAGCTTCTAAATCCATAATCACTAATTTACTATCTCTATACCGCTCGATCGGCTATTTTCACTAACAGTTTAACCTGCATTATTGACTAATTGTCCAAAACTCGTTCAAGTTGACTACGCCCCTGCCTGGGGGGTGATTTTTTCCAGGTCTGCCCGCTGCCAAGACCACCATTCCTCTCCGACTTGTCCGCCGATAGCACCGCCGATGACTCCGCCAAAAAGAGAGCCTAGCGGTCCCTTGCAGAGAGCCACCCACCACAAAGCCGGCCATGCCTGTTGAAGGTTTCGCCAATCAATTCAGTGGCACCCCGCTCTAGAGTGGCTTGCAGGGACTCGGCGGGGTTCTTTGCTGGCACTGGCCAGCGTTGCGCTGCCGCTCCTGTGCCGGACAGATAGCGCACGGTTTCGCCCCCTAGCTGACTGCCAACTGTTCGCCCGACGGCACTGCCTACCCCCGCACCCGGAATTAACCCCAGAGGACCCAACAGCACCCCGCCAGCGACCGCCCCCACGCCGAATCCCATTACCCGGCCGACGGAGGAGCCGATGAGCTTGCCGCCAACTTCCTGGATTTTTCCAGTAACCGCTGCTTCCGAGAAGATTCCTTCCCCGGGCGAAGTCGTGTCATCAGTTATCGGCCTCACGGCAGTCAGCCAGTGGACGGGAGTGAGTTGTTGGAGGAGATGACAGAACTTTTCTTGAAAGGCTTTTTCGGTTATGCCCTGGGGATCGTAGCAGACGACGATCGAGTTGATCGCCGGAGTCAAGCGAACTTCCCTGACGGCGGCCAAGGACAAAATCGAGGTGGACAGGCGTTCGTGCAAGGAGGGATAACATCTCAGCCAAGCCAAGCGCACCCGCAGGCGGCCCAGGGTGGAATGGACGATTTGGAGAGCGTTATCTCGAACGGGCGAGTTGCACTGCCCCCCCACTTGTTCAACGTTAATCATCGAAAATTTTCGGTCTGAAACCCCGTCGTTCTAGGTTGGCTTTACTGTTAAATATTAGCGCATTTACACGATATATGCTAGAATGCGAGACAGGGAAAAAGCTTATTCGTTTCGATTTTACCCAACACCCGAACAAGAGTCGCTATTGCGGCGCACTTTGGGCTGTGTAAGATTGGTTTACAACAAAGCTCTCCATCTCAGAACACAAGCATGGTACGAAAGACAAGAAAGAGTAGGATATACTGAAACTTCTTCAATGCTAACCGATTGGAAAAAACAAGAAGAATTAGAGTTTTTAAACGAAGTTAGCTGTGTACCCTTACAACAAGGGTTAAGACATTTACAAACAGCTTTCACTAATTTCTTTGCTGGTCGTACTAAGTATCCTAACTTTAAGAAAAAACATCAAGGAGGAAGTGCCGAATTTACCAAATCTGCTTTTAAGTTCAAAGACAGACAAATCTATTTAGCTAAATGCACAGAACCTTTACCTATTCGGTGGTCAAGACAAATACCAGACGGATGTGAACCAAGCACAGTAACAGTCAGATTACATCCCTCAGGACGCTGGCATATTTCAATAAGATTTGATGACCCAACGATTAAGCCTTTACCAGTAACAGATAAAGCCATCGGAATTGACTTAGGAATTAGTAGTCTTGTGATTACCAGCGATGGAGACAAGGTATCTAATCCCAAGTATTTTAAAAAGCATTATCGGAGACTGCGAAAGGCACAAAAAAATCTTTATAGAAAACAGAAAGGCTCAAAGAATCGAGAAAAGGCAAAAATCAAAGTAGCCAGAATTCACGCTCAAATCACCGATAGCAGAAAAAACCATTTACATAAGCTAACCACTCAATTAGTTCGTGAAAACCAAACGATTGTTGTTGAGAATTTAGCCGTTAAGAATATGGTCAAAAACCCGAAATTATCTCAGGCAATA